>CAYYHH010000029.1:9524-10520 GCA_964471645.1 uncultured Oscillospiraceae bacterium | reverse complement strand
TTCTTTGAGGGCCTGCGTTTCCTTTTCGTTAAGGCGCAGGCAAATTTCGTATATGTTCTTCGCCAATGGTCATGCTCCTTTCTCGCGGCGAACGCCGCCAAATTACCGCCAAAGGGCAGCAACGGGCAAGCGCCCGCAGGCGTGACGCACTTATACTGCCGTGCGGATACTTACCTTACTCCACGCGCCCAGGCTTTAGCCGGGTAGCGTGGCATATGGGGTCGGGGTGTCCCCGCAAGCTGTGCAAAGATATCTTTGCGCTATGCTTGCGACGACTGCGCCCACGGGCGCTGTCGTCCGGCCCGTGGGCGGGCCTTCTCTTTTGAATGCGGATGGAAGGCTGAAGCCTTCCTATTAAATAGTTTTTTAAAGGAATATCTTTGAAAAAGGTAAGTGGAGGCTGTAAAAAGAGAAAAAACGGCATTATTCACCGGTTTTATGATAGGCGCCCAAACAGGCGCGCAAGTGTTGAGATGGACACTAAAACAGGCGCCCCTTCAGGCGCCTACGGCGATATGTATTGCTAAGAACTGCCCTCATTGAAGAGCAGTCAGCTGTCCGTATCCGGTTCCTCATACTCCGGGTCATCACCTTCATCTAAGCCAAGATCGTTTTTTACTAAGTTAGCATGGGAGATACTGCCTGATCCAAATTTATTGCGGATGGCATTGACCGCGGCCTCCAGCTGCTCCAGCCGTTCTTTTGCTTTATGTTCCTGCTCAAACATAGTGAGCTGCGCGGTCAATTGATCGGCAGGTGTTAGCTTCTGTGCAGTCACGGTCAGCATGCGGATGGGCTTACCCTCCGGCCACGAAGCATGAACCAGCGCCAGCGATTCTTTAAACAGCTCTGCCGCCAGCCAGGTAGGCGATGCGATGCCTTTCTGCCGGGTAATGGATTTGAGGCGGGTGTCCTTGATGGTCACCTGCATCGAATTGCATTTCATATCCGCCTTCCGCATCCGGGCGGACACCATGTCGCATAGCGCGGTGAGCG
>CAYYHH010000029.1:9151-9514 GCA_964471645.1 uncultured Oscillospiraceae bacterium | reverse complement strand
GTTGCGTTTGAATGTCCTGCCGTTGCCGATGGACTTAGGCGGGTCGTAGTCATGGGTATAGCGGACGGGGTCGTCATCCAAGCCATTGGCATACTTCCATAATGTTTCGCCCATACTGTCCAGTTTGTGTTTCAGTCTATCCACGCTGGCATTCGCCAGCTCGCCTATGGTTTCAATTTGGAGGGCACGAAGCTTTTCTTGCGTGGATTTACCGACCATAAGCAAGGCTGATACCGATTTTGTCCATACCACCTGTTTGTAGTTTTCCCTTGTAATCATCTGTACCGCATTGGAAGGTGCGGTATCGCTGCCCAGCTTGGCGAATATCTTGTTCCAAGATATTCCCACCGATATGGTTACGCC
>CAYYHH010000029.1:0-9141 GCA_964471645.1 uncultured Oscillospiraceae bacterium | reverse complement strand
TCCGTTGGCGTATTTCGTGCGCGGCTTTAACTGCATCGTTGCTAAAGAGATGCAGGCAGCCAGTCATATCAATAAAACTCTCATCGATGCCGCCGCGCTCCACCTGGGGGCTGTACTGCTGGTAGATGGCATTGATCTTTTCACAGTATTCCCGATAGAGATGATGCCGTGCGGGGCGCAGTACAAGGCCGGGGCATTTTCGCTCAGCCTGCCAGATGGTTTCGGCCGTCTTGACGCCTTTGGCTTTCGCCAGCTCGTTTTTGGCCAGAATAATCCCCCTGCGGCTTTCGGGATCGCCGCAGACCGCCATAGGCGCTTTTTTCAGTTCAGGATACAGGGCTTCCTCCACGCTGGCATAAAACCCGTTGTTATCGCAATGGAAGATGATCCTGTCTTTTTCCGGCATATCCATTTCTTTTCCGCCCATAATGTTTTCACATATATAGTATATCCCAAAGATGCCCGGACGGGAACTGTCCCGTCACCGGCCGGAGCGCGTGTGTTCCCGGCTGGTTGTATACATCCTTGTGGCGATTTGTCTGCTCATGCGATAATCTTCCCGGCAAGACAACACCGCAAAATTCCGTGAACGCAGGAACATCATGGACTCCTGCCAGCCGTCCAGCCGCGTTACCCCGGCCTCCGTCACATAATCTTGAGAAGGAAACGGTTCGCCCGTAGGATGACGAAACACCAGCTGCGGTTCGTCAAGGTTTCCATTCAAACAGGTCATATCTCCTACAGATAGCGGTTCCCCGTGGATATCGTTTACACCAACCGGATCGCCGCAGAATCCGGCGAAGCTGCCCATAGCATGGCTAAACAGATAATACTGATCTTGTTCGCCATCTGCGTTATCAAGTATCTCTCCAATGCCGCACAGAAGCTTCTGCGTCTGCGTAATATTCAGATGCTCCTGGTTAACATACCGTATCATATCGGCTATTTCACTTTCCGAAAGACGGCGCTGCACAGGAACATCGCTCAAATTCAGCGCCGAATGGTCTGCAATGTACGCCGCATACCGCGCATAGTCATGTCCTTCGGGGGTAACGCATATTGCTTCTTTGCGGTCAGTCGTGCGAATCAGCGCACAGTTCCACAGATTCCCGTCATAAACCAGGTTCGCGTTTTCGCATGTAACGCTCCAATCGAACAACAGGTTTTCCCGAAAGATATCGTACATAGCCGGGGAAAGCATGATGGTCTTTACAACCCGAAACTGTTGCTTTTGATCCTGGTCGGCAGCACAATCCCGCAATTCCTGTATGTTGGGCGCTTTGCGCAGGAATACTGCGGCAGGAGGTGATGTTAATGTATTTCTGTCGGTATTCATAGGGTTTCTCCCTTCTGCAAATGTGCTTTGATGCGTTCATGAGCCAGCCCTGCATATTGCTCGGACACTTCAATGCCCATGGCTCGGTATCCTTCCAGTAAAGCGGCCAGTACCGTGGTGCCGGCGCCGGCAAAGGGATCGAGGATCAGGCTGCCCGGTTCTGCGATCCGAACCACCTCTCGCATGAGTTCCAACGGTTTTTCCGTCAAATGGATGCGCTGCTGCGGATTCCCATGCTTGAACACACCGGGCAGGCAGGGTACGGGGCGGTTTACCGACATAGGGCCGTTTGAACCCCATACGATATATTCAGACTGTTGGCGAAATCTTCCCTTTTGTGGCCGCGAGTTGCCTTTGTCCCATACGGCTACGCCGCGCCAAATCCAACCTGCCCATTGCAGCGCATCAGTCAGTGCGGGATATTGTCGCCAATCGATGAACACACATACCGGCGCACCCTCTTTGCATACCTTTCGCGCATCAGATAGCCATTCCGCTGCCCAGCGCGTCCACGAACGCTGGTCTTTGGCGTCCCCTTCAAAAGCAGGGGGTGCGCCCGCTCCCATGCTGGAATATTTTATAGTGGTCGGCTTGTTTTTTTCAGCCTGCGTTCGGCCGCCCGAAGCATAAGGTGGATCGGTGATAATGGCGTCAAACGTGTTGGGCTCAAAGGTTGATATGAGCTTTAAGGCATCGCCGTGGATGATTTCCCACGGCTTGCTTATTGCATCTTTCATATGCGATACGCTCCTTGTGATCTGTTTTCGGTTTTTCTAAATGATAAGAGCATGGAAATGAAATCGACAGCCGTGAAAAATATACAAGAATAAAAAATAGGCGGCTCGATTACGAACCGCCCGCTTTGCGAATAGGCGCCTATCCCATATAGTGGATGTTTTTTTGACCTATTTTTGCACGCTTTCTTCACCGCAGAAGCCGGAGCTGGCTTCGGCGTTGCAACGCTTCAAAGTCTGCTCCGCGGACTATTTCCAGCGTATCCGGGTGAATACTGATGACCCCGCGTTTTTTCTCCTGCGCGTAGCGGACGGTATAGGCAGTACCGCCCTTAGCGCTTCCGTCGCAAACGGCGAGAAGATAATTGGCATGGTCGACCATATAGCGGTTGCGTTCCAGCATGCACTGCGGCGTATAGCGGGCATACAGCGTGATTACCTCGTCGCATACCGCCAACGTATTGAAATACCGCTCCCTCTGCTCTGCAGACCATTTGTTCGCTTGGGTTTCGCAGGGCACTACGGCAATCAGCCGGATATGGGGATACTGCCGTTTCATGTCCAGCACGATCTCCGCTCCCCATTGGTCTACGCCCAGCGCCATCCCGGTGTAAAACAAAGATATGTTACTATCGATCAGCAAGTTGACCTGCTGCGCCATCAGCAGCTTGAGTCGTATGCATTTCTCACTATCTTCATCATAGCCAAAGCTGAAACGTTGTGGCCGATGCCCCGTGAAAGAACAAGCTCGTTGGTTCACCGCAACTGCCCCCCCTGACTAATTATAGATGTATATCATAAAAATATACACCTGTATTTAGTTCAAGTCAATACGCCTTAATTTAGTGTGGTAGCATTTTCTACATGAAATGGGGTGTATAAATGAAAGAACCAACGGAAGTCTTGCGTGGCTTGCGGGAGGATAAGGATCTCAAACAATCCGATATCGCAGACTTAATCAAAACCACCCAGCAGCAATACTCAAAATATGAAACCGGCGAAAGCGAATTACCCACCAGAGTGCTTATAATTCTAGCTGATTTTTATGGTGTGTCTACGGACTATATTCTTGGAAGAACGACATGCCGGGAAGGGATTGCTGGTCTGAACGCAAAGCTAACGGCCGATTACCCCGTCGGATCATTGATCACCGATGTTTTATCCTTAAGCATGCCTGGTCAAGCCTCGGTAATCGAGTACGTCGGCCTACAGAAAATCAAGGAAAGACGCACGAAGAAATAGATGATACTTCAGTTCGCCGCCTCGGCGCAGGGAACAAGGAAAAGCATTCCCGGCTTATCGGCCGGGATTTCGTGGTTGTGCGGGTTTTTCTGGTACCCGTTTTTTAGCAAGCGGAACTTCATGAACGGGTATCCCCATGTGCTTCGCGTGCTCAATTTCCTGTCGCATCCCCTCGGTGGGCTACCCATACACGTTGATTTGCCCGCAGCCTTCAATGAGTTTCAAGCACATACCAAAGGCTTTTTTGTCCTGTACAGCGTCCTTCGGGTCGGCAATAGGCGGAAACACCAGATGCGGGCAGATAGGAATATCCCCGGAGTCGAATACCTATTTAGCAAGCAGCCGTGCCGTTTCTACATTGCGCTCCATATCCTTGCGCAGCGGTGCACAGATATAGATGTGTTTCGATTTCGTATTATCCAGCCGAAGGCTAATGCATTCATGCTGGCCTTTCTATATGGAAAACTGCGGATTTTTATTGTATAGTAGATAGTATATTGTGTAACTATACGAAAGGTGGTGGGCGCCGGGATGATAACGGATGAAACCCTCTGCCGCCGCTACCTTGAAGGCGACGAGAGCGGGTTGGCCGCGCTGATAGAGCGATATGGCAACAGCTTAACTTTTTACATAAACGGTTATCTCCATGACATAAACGACGCGGAAGATTTGATGATCGAAGCGTTTGCCTACCTCACCATAAAAAAGCCGCGTATCCGGGAAAACTTCAAGGCGTATCTCTACCAAACCGCACGCCACCTTGCCCTGCGGTTTGTCGCTAAAAGCCGGCGGCAGCTCTGCTTCGGCTTTGATGACTTGGGGCAAGAACCACAGAGCAAAACGCTCATCGAAGAAGTGATCCAAACAGAAGAACGTGATCGTATTTTGCATCTGTGCATGGAGCAGCTAAACCTCGACTACCGTGAAGCACTGTACCTCGTCTATTTTGAAAATATGCGTCATGCCGAAGCCGCCGCCATTATGGGGAAAAGGGAAAAGCAAGTGGCGGATTTGGTATATCGAGGCAGAAATTCGCTGCGCAAGCGATTGGAATTGGAGGGGATCACCAGTGCGGAATACTGATGAACGTGCCGCTGCCGTCAAGCAGCGAGCAAAAGAAATAGCGCGGCAAAAACAGAACCGCCGCTGCAGTATCGTTATGGCATCCTATGCCTCTGCCTGTCTGCTCTTTATTGTAGGGCTTTCCTTTGCCATGCCGGGCATTATGGCGGGCATGTCGGATGGTGCGTATACCTATGCCGGCGCTGCTGCCAGCATCTTTGACGGGAGCGGTGGCTTTGGATATGTTTTTATTGGTATTCTTGCCTTTCTTCTCGGTGTGAGTGTGACGATTTTGTGTTATCGTGTCCGCCTGAGGAACCGGAAGGATCATGGGGATGCGGAGGACAGCGATGGTTGAGCTGATTGACAATACCTCACAGTTTCTGGTTACGCTGCTGGCCGGTATGGGCGCCGGCATATTGTTTTACAAAAGCCGTAAGCAAGCCTATTTCCTGCTTGCCTGTTTTTTTGGCACCTTTTCGCTGGGTACACTCTACTGGACACTCCATGTGATCTTGTTTAGCCATACGCCGCAGATTTTTTATGTATCGGAGCTTGGATGGATCGCCAGCTCCCTGTTCCTGCTGACGCTGGAATATACCTTGTCCACGCCCGATGAAAGAAGGTTTAAGCATCCCGCCGTGTGGTTGGTTCCCATCATTTGCGTTCCACAGCTTATACTCTATTTAACGCATGGCGACATCCTCTTTAACCTGCTGATATGCGGCCTGACCATGGCCGCCGCATGGTACTCGGTTCGCGGGTTGCTCTATGCAAGGAGGCAAACCGGAAAGCCGCGGGCTATGCAGGTTTTTCACATCGTCATTTTGTGTATCATTGCATCGGAATACTGCCTGTGGACAGCCTCTTGCTTCTGGGCTAGCGATACCCTCACAAACCCCTATTTCTGGTTTGATTTTCTGTTAACAGCGGCGCTTTTTGCCCTGCTGCCTGCTACGCGAAAGGCGGTGGAGGCATGACCTATATCGAAAACATCTTCGTTTGTATCGCGGCTCCGCTTTTGGTGGCAACGCTGTGCATGGGCAAAAAATATTACCACGTCTTTTTCTTTTGCTTTGCAGGTATGGCAACTTGCTTGCTCTCCGCCTATATCAACACCTTTTTTGCCCAGCTATACAATGCAGATCTCATCAACGCTACCACACAAATTGCACCAGTGGTAGAGGAGATTATGAAACTGCTGCCGCTGCTTTTTTATCTATTGATCTTTGAACCGAAGGCGGAGAAAATAAATGCCTCTGTGCTGATATTAGCCACCGGCTTTGCCACTTTTGAAAACATCTGCTACCTCACTCAAAACGGTGCAACAAATTTGCCCTTCCTGCTCATCCGCGGGTTTGGTACGGGCGCCATGCATATCGTCTGCGGGGCGATTGCAGGGTACGGACTTGTGTATGTGTGGCAGCGTGGATGGCTTCGGATTGCGGGGACGGCTGGTCTCCTATGCGCCGCTGTCACTTTCCATGCCATCTACAATCTACTGATCGCCTACGGCGGTACAGTCCAGTATATTGCCTATGCACTGCCCGTCCTCACCATCACAGCCGGAATCGGCACCAACAAGCTACTCAAGATTAAACAGCAACACTAAAAACGACAACATTCCTTTTAAAAAGCTGCCGATCAGGCGGCTCTTTTTTATGCAGCAAAATATTTTTACTTTTTTTTAATTTGAGGTGCGTAGTTTTTGGCTTTTTTGTACCTATATAAGTAGAGGGATTTTTATGAGAGTTATTTTTAGGGAAGGAGTATCCCCAAATGCATGATACAGCGGAACGAATCAGGCGGGTGCGTCTTCGTGCCGAAGAATTGCACCGAAAAAGGGAAAGCCGATTCCTCGGCGGGCTTGGCTCGTTGTGCATGGTGTTGACCTTCTCCCTGATTGGGGCGATTGGCGCCCTGACAGGCGGCGGGCGGGGCGGTATGGTGCCGGGTTTATACGGCGCGATGCTGCTGTATGAGGGCGCGGGCGGCTATGTGGTTGTCGCAGTGCTTTCCTTTGCCGCGGCGGTGGTGATCACGGTGCTTTGCATACGAAGCCGGGAAAAAATAAAGAGGAACAAGAACAATACGGAGGAGAATGAGAAAAAATGAAAAAGCGAATGATTAGTCTGCTATTAGTAGTATGTATGATGATCATACTGCTGCCGGCTGTGGCGTTGGCGGCGCCCCCCTCTTATACTTTGACACTCCCGGGTGATTTGCCGGAAGGTGTCAACAGCTATACTGTGAAAGTTAATGGTATAACCATTGGTAATGGTCAATCCATAACCATAGGAGAAAGCAGTAATATAACGCTGAATTGTTCTTTGAAGAACGGTTACATCTTTGCGGGTTGGCACTTTTGGACAGAGTCCAACGACTTAAACAAGACCAGGCTTCCCGCCATTAAAGATTACTCTGCCAGTATCATCATAGGGGAGGATTCATTTGTCACTCCTATCGTTATTAAAGCTAATCACAACGTAAAGATTTCAGAAGATGGAGTTCTGACTTGGAATGAGGAAAGTGCCGTGAACCCTGTTTCGATTGAAGCCTATACCAGTAAAGTAATCGTTCATCAAAGAACCGACAGCGGGGGGTCTAGACTTCTAATCACATCAGATGAACTCACCGCCGGCAGCAACCGCAAGTATACCTACGACCTAAAGGCAGCACTGGATAGTTTAGAGGAATCCCAGAACACATCCCTTAGCGGTCAATATAGCATAAGTCTGCAATACTGTATGTACAAAACGGATGGAATAGGGAACACACAGGGAGGAGTACAAGGTGGCGTATCAAACCCCATCGGCTATACTTATAACGGTAAATTAATCAAACTGGATACTCCCACCAATTTGCGCTGGGATGGTTTTGTCGCCAAGTGGAATCCTGTGAAAGACGCTGTCAGCTACACTCTTTATCTGGAACAGAACAGTTCCGGTGTTATGTCCGATATGGGTAGTGTCAACGTGAGCGAACCCCAGTTCAATCTCTATGATTTCTGGCTGACCCAGACCGGCCGCAAATATCACTTTAAAGTGAGGGCCCTCCCCGCCGAAAACAGCGATACCCATATACAAAGTTACCCGAGTGATTTCAGCGATGATAGTGCCACATTACATACAATTCTTCGCTACAGCGCCACCCCGGAGGGAAAGGTTTTTGACGGGCAGCCGGAAGGTTATGCTGCGCTTACGCCGGAAATATTTACAATTAAGAATGTTAGCCCCTACAATAATGCTCCGATCACAAATCTTAGAGTTTCCCTAACCGGAAAAGACTCCGGGAGTTTTATATTGAATACCAGCGGTACCGCTTCTGCTTTAGAGGATAAAGACCATGAAACCACCTTTACTGTGGTGCCCAAAGCCGGCCTTACGGAAGGAACCTATGAAGCGACCATTGAAGTGAACGCGGACCTGTTGTCAACGATGAAAAAACCTATCAGCTTCACGGTTTTGCATACTCATACGCCTGAAGCAGATGACGGCGATTGCACCACTGCAGTTATCTGCACATCCTGTGGAGAGATCGTCACAGCGGCAAAAGAATCCCATTCGCTGTCTGGTTGGCAGCATGATGACACAAACCACTGGAAGAAATGTACGAATGCGGGATGTGCCTATACCGAACAAAGTGCTGCTCACACACCCGGTGCGGACGATGGCGATTGCACCACTCCCATTATCTGCTCTGTTTGCGGATATATCACAACAGCAGCCAAGACGCACGATTTTACAGGTGATTACCTCTATGATGAGGACAGTCACTGGCATGAATGCGCAAACATTGGCTGTTCTGCGACAGATGTGAAGAAAGCGCATACCTGGATAGCGGGAACGATTACAAAAGCGGCCACCTACTTTGAAGATGGCGCACAGGTTTATGACTGCATATGCGGAGCAACCAAAAATGTGGTTTTGCCGCAGCTTATTGATACGGACGCGCCAACAGGAAGCATTTCCATCGGTACGCACAATTGGAATAGCTTCCTCAACACGATTACTTTCGGTCTGTTCTTCAAGGAAACCCAAACTGTTTCGGTGACGGCAGATGATGCCGGAAGCGGCGTGGATCAAACCTATTATTATCTGTCGGACATGGGGCTTTCAAAAGAGGAAGCAGCTGCTCTTACAGGCTGGACGGCGTTTAACGGTTCCTTTCATATTGACCCCAATCATAACTATGTTGTCTACATTAAGATGACGGATAAAGTGGGCAACAGCAGCATAATCAATTCGGACGGAGTGGTCCTTGATAATATCGTTCCGCAAATCAGCGGTGCAACGGATGGCGGCATCTATTGTGCAGCCACTTCGGTTACCGTGTCTGATGATAATTTGGGTGTTGTTACGCTAAATGGCGAAGAGGTTACACTGACAGATGGAAAGTTTACCGTAAATCCTAAAGATGGCGAACAGACGATTGTTGCCACAGATAAGGCCGGTAATAGCACCACTATCAAAATTACGGTCTATGATGACCATCTATGGGATGAAGGCAGAGTAACCACTCCCCCGACTGCAGCAGCAGAAGGGATAAAAACATATACCTGCGAGCGCTGCGGCGCAGATAGAACAGAACCTATTGCGAAACTTGCACCGAGCATGACTGAAGGTCAAGGCAACACCTACGAACGAGGAACCAACGGCACTCTCATTTTCCGCTCAAATGCAGCCTTTGCGGATTTTATAAGCATCAGCATGGACGGGGATACTCTTTCACCGGATCATTATACCCTTTCCGATGGAAGCATTCTTG
>CAYYHH010000028.1:0-11228 GCA_964471645.1 uncultured Oscillospiraceae bacterium | reverse complement strand
AGGCAGCCTTTAAATTTAAAATCGAATAAAAAGGCTGCCTTTCCGCTAATGCCGGCCCTTTGCTCATTAGAAATCTATCAAAAGGCAACCTTTATTTCGATATTTTTTTATAAAGGTTGCTTTGTCAGTTTGTAGCAGGTAGCCTTTAAATTGAGTTTTAATTGATATTTTGGCCGATGCTACGGGCGATAATATTCCGTTGACATATGGAATTAGATTGGTATAATGTAAATAAATGGTACCACAACGCAAACTTAGAACCAACACCGTAGACTAGTAGAAAACAGGAGGAAAAATGAAAAGGAAAATTGCACTTATAATGATCTTATTGGCAGTAATTCTATCTACAGCCCTGGCCTTCGTTTTTGGTGATGCACCAAAAACATTCAGCGACTTAGAAAAAGACCATTGGGCATTTGAATCCGTGGAAAGGATGAAAGAAATCGGCATCATATCCGGGTACCCGGGTGGAGATTTCAAACCTGACGCCTATATTACCTACGCTGAGTTTATCAAAATGGTAACCGTGGCGAAAGAAGTAATTGAAAGTGATCTAAAGCCCGAAAGCATTGGCCATTGGGCCAAGCCATACTACAATGCGGCCTTAAATAATATGTATTTTACCAAGTGGGATATAAGTGAAGGCGCCTTAGATATTCCTATTCCGCGGAAGCATATGGCATTGATTGCCGGCGGTGCAATGGGCGAATTTATCAAGATTGAAGACTATGGTGATTATGACGAGATTTCAGGATATATTTCCGATGTAGACTATAAAACACCATATGAATATGAGATCGTTAAATCTTATGCCACCGGTATATTGTCGGGGTATCCGGATGGCAGCTTCAGACCGGAGGGTGTACTGACCAGAGCGGAAGCAGTTTCGGTGGTAGATCGATTAAGATTGATGAATGTAAAAAAGGACCCAGGTACAAGTGTGCCGTTGGAGGAACCGGTGAAGAAACTGGAAAACGGATCAGCCAAAGCATGGGTTGAGGTTGATGAGGAGTTGCTGGGCTATCCTGAGGGTAGTTACAGGATCATTGTGCGGAATTATGGTGAGGATACTAAGGTTCAGCACAATGCAATGTTGACAAGCCTCAAGGAGCATTGCCCAAATGAAACAAATGAGATTGTTAAAGTTGCTGCAGAATTTAGTGCTAAACCCACCGGTAAAAGCGATATGGGTATTCGAAAACAATATTTTGGCCAATATCCAGTCTTAATGAATCGTTATGGGGCCACCCTTGATATATCAATTTTTCCTATCGGATACTCCGATGAATATTGGGATACAGAGCCGGGGCAGATAAAAGAATATTTGTTTTAGGAATCCGCAAAGGTGTAAGGTCAATTCTTTATAGAATCAGGCCTTCTTTTTTCCATCAATTGAGGAACAGGAGGTTAAAATACATGAAATCAGCTGTGCGCTGGCAAACCAGGTTTTTGCTTATGCTTCTTTTTTTAATAATATTGATTCCATCTGAAACGGAAAATGCTTTTTCTTTTGATGAGGGAGGTATTGTCGTTAAAAAGACTTTCTCACAAATGACGGAGGACGAAAAGGAAAAGGCTTTAGAATATCTAATAACCCAAGGCGAAGTACCAAAAACTATTAAAGTCAGTGGAAAAACCTACTCTCTTAACTTAACTTTATGGAGATCGAAAGGGTTGATCACATATGGGGAAACATCCGTGGTCAACTCTATTGTACAAGTTACTAATTCGCCGAATTATAAAGAGGGCCAGTGGCGGTACTGGGGTTTTGATATGAATTGCGGGCTTTATGGAAATGATGACTTTCCTCCGGATAGACCTAGTAATACACCACCTCAAAATAAAAATTGGTTAACAACTGTGCAAATAAGAAATACGCCAACAGCCGCCAATTATATCGGCAGATTTGCCATGGATGTAACAGATAAGTTTAGCAATTCCGACAAACTCGCAACAGCGGAGGCGTTCTTATCTAAGAATCCCGGGTGGGTATCTTCGGGAAAGGATGCAGACTACATCGTCAATCATTTCTATTTTAACTGCGTGTTGACTGACAGTGGACTGACGAGGGGGCAATTCATCGGTGTTCACAAGGGTGTCGATGGAAATTATTATTATCAAACGTTTGAAGTCAAAGGAGGAACGGTGAAATTTATCGTTCCCCCTGAGATCGAGTCTACGCCTGACGAGCCGGAAGATCCTGACCCTGAACAGGAAGAACCGGTGGCACCGCCTCCGCTGCCGGGGTCGGATATAAACGTTAACTGCGTTCTCGGACTTCCGCCGATAACATATACGGGTCATCCCGCCTTGGCAAGTGACCAATCTGTTTTTTTGGTAGGCGATCAAGGTTGTTCGGCGGAAAGGGCCTATTCGGAAAGACTTGCAAGCAATAGTTTTCAAATTATTGACGGAGGAGGCATTGTACAAAGAATCTCTAACACTAAAGCTGAGGTGAGGTTCAATCAAAAGGGAAATTATCAGGTAAAACTTTCAGTTACCCCTGACGGGGGCGAAAGGGCCTTCGACGTAAAACCAATTGAAGTTAAGCCGACTCCGGCAATAATGCATGGCCTTGGGGGTACGCAAAAGCAAAACAGAAAGCAGGTCATAAACATTAAGATTGCAAAACATCCGGAATCGACACTTACGGACTTTTGGGTCAAAATCGATTATATCGACAAGGACGAATCGGTAACGCTGCATAACAGGATGGGGGCAGGCGAAAATACCCTTTCAAACAGTACAAATATTAAAACGAGGCCAATAGTGCGACTGGCCGGTTCCGATGAATACTACGAATGCTGCAGATTGGAGTTTCTCTTAAAAAATACTGAGCCTGCCAATTGCAAATATACGATCTATGTGAAAGACAGCCGTGGAAATATGGATCAGGCAAGCGCCGATTTTTCAGTATCTAAAGATAAGCCCCCGGAGGCAGATGTATTTTTAGAAGGCGCCTACCTGCGCAAACCGAATTCTGATACAGCAGGGATTGTTGCGGAAGACATCAGCATAACAGACGGGGATCAGGTGAGCAGATCATGGTTTTTCAGAGCTGTTGAAAAAGAATCAGCGGACGGTGGAGATGCCCTCCCCTGGTTGCCCATCGGTGCATCCACGGCGGGGTACGAGGATTATTCGTTTGGATCTGGCAAGAAAATAGGATTCAACAAACAAGGTGTAGGTAAATTCGAAGTAAAGCTGGTTGCTAAAGACGTGTGGGTAGAAGAGACCCTCCCCGAATATGTCAACGATTCAGAAAGGTTGGAATCAACGGCAACAGCAACATCTGAGGTTATTAACATGGCTCCTGTTGTAAGCCTAGAGCCTTTGGCTGTCAAAACCGCGGATATAACCATATTGGCAGGGGGGCAAGAGGAGTATGACAAAGTAAAAGAGAATCTGGCCACTATTGAAAATGATCTGTTGCAGCAAGGAATTGGAGCCGATATTACAGTAGAAAAGATGGCGCCCGCTGCTTCGGAACCCGGCAATCAACCTGCCGTAAATACCCTTGAGGCAAGAACACCTTTCGGATACGAGGGCCAGTGGACCTTCTATGAAGAGGACAACTTTATCATAGATGATGAAAGTTTTTATAAAATAGATGCCAGTTGGCCCAATGACAGTTCCGGTGGTTATCCTGAGCCGCCTCACACAATCAGTTGCTGGAATTGGGATGCCATAAATACCCACGATAAGAAATGGACATATACTTTCAATTCCAATACTTTTAACGTACCGGTCGTAAGCAGCGGACCTTATTTCGCACAGGATGATTCGGGCAAGTACCTGTTTTTTGTTGCTGACGGGAAAACCCTCATACTCACAAAAGACAATGGCTCTTTCCTAACGATCCTTGATATTGAGGTGGGAAGGAATTGCTATGTGGAGGGAAATTGGATATATACATTTAAGGAGGACGGTATCTACAGCATTTCAGCTGCGACAGGACAAGTCAAGAAAATTTACAACGGTCCAATTCCGGAAGGGCAGTTTCGGAGATTAAAAGGAAAAGTAAATTTTGTAACAGGCAAGCAAAGCAATATGTTAAGAGGTCTTTTCGATCCCCTGACCGGAAAGGTTAATCTTGAGCCCATACAATTTGCGTCATTTCCGCCGGGGATTATTAACCATAAGGTTTTGGGAACAGATGTGGACGGCAAATTAATTATTCATACGATAGTCCAAAAGCAGGGGCGGAACGGCGAAATCGACAGATATTATTATAGCCGGACTTTCGTCTATGGGGGCGACAACAGTTTGGTTTATGCCGGGCCCGAATACACAGATGAATATTTATCTCCTCAGTACAATCCTGTCGCAGTGTACGATGAAGGGGGAAGATGCAATTATATCGCGTATACAAACGACGGCAAGGACAAGGTTACCGCATACTTGTACGCGATCGACGGTGGTTATACAAAGTACATAGCGATATCAGGGAAAAACGATGACCCTTGCATGGCGGAAAGGATAGCTTTCGCAAGGGAGATAGATGGCCAGGTATATCTTTGCTGCGGGGCCTATTGGGGATATGTCTGGCAGGTAGGCTACAACGCCTACTTACAAAGGACAAAGGTTTTCGTATTCGATCCTCAAAACGATACAGTAAAAGGCGGAGATTACTATAATGATATCGGGATTGATCTTTCAACTATTGAATATGGTCTTTCGTCCGATGCGCTTGCTGCTGTGCAGACCTCATACGGCACCCCCGGCAATGCTTATAGTCTGAATCTCATTCTTAAATGGGCCCAATCACTTGAACAAATTCTGAATCGCCATATATCAAAAAGCTTTAGAGGCGGCAAGGATATCAACGCTCTTGTGGTGTACGACGAAACTAACAAGGAATATTATACCGAAACAATCAGGGATTTACTGGAATCCAAAGCTGATAGCTTAAACGGAAAATTGGTCATGGCCAACAGATCCGACATAGAAGGGAGCGGCCTTTCTGAAGCCATTGTATCAGCCGGAAGTGACGGTAAAAAATTGCTGGGGATCTCAGTGGCAGAAGGGATCCAAGGAGGAACAATCTCCAGAGAATTCAGGCTGACGCCCGGGAAAACATACTACTATGAGTATGATGCAAAACAGGCCGATGGCTCAAAAGATGACATTTTAGATATCCAATATGTTTACACTCGGCCCGATGGGTCACAATTCGAACAAGAAACATATGTAACAACAGAATCGTATTACGAGGATTTTGACAATCCGGACAAGACCGAGCCGTTCTTCACGCTGACGCCGGGGCTGATCGATTCGGGATATTATAAAGGGGCAACGGTTTACCGAAAAGCAAGCAAGAACGCCTATAGCGACGACCCTTATCCGGAAGAATCAACTAAAATAAAATTTACCATCCCTGAAGGGAAATCGGGGTTTCTTTCTTTCGATTATATGGTCAGGAACGACAATTTTGGCCATGGGACAGATAACTGGCCCCAGTGCAACGTAAAAATCGACGGCATCCTTTGGAAAGCATCGGAGGTCAATGACCCGCAAGGCCACTACAGCCACCCGGATCTGTTGCAACCGGGGGAACACGAGCTGACCTTTTTCGCATGTGAATACGGCCGCGAGATATGGGCAAAAATGTGGCTGGATTCTTTGAGGGTAGATATACTGGAAGAAAGCGGTAAAGATTTGCCGGGGTCCGATTGCGTGACCCTGATGACGGAATCCCTGCCGGGCGGGTTCGTACACATCAAAGGCAGCTTCGAAACCCCACCCCTAATCGCATCTTATGGACGAGTACAAAACGCCGCAATAATCGATGGAGATATCGGCTCTGTGCCCTATACCAGAATAACGAATACCAATGCGGATAAATTTGCTTTTGATTTTCAGGTCCCGGCCGGCAAAACGGCTATATTGACCCATATTCCGACACAATCCAAGCCCGGAAGATCGGGCGACCGATATTATAATGTGGTCTACAAAGTGAAGCTTTACTATATCAACAAGGAAGATGGGTGGGCATATAGTACGTGGACGAGCATGGAAAGCAACAAAAATGATGAGGACGCACGGTTCAATATTCCGTGGGATTACATCCTCAATCCCGGAGAGCTGGAAGAGACAAAGCCCTTTTCCTTGGCAGCAAGCGCGAAAAACGGCAGTTCGGGTAAATTTTTAGGAATTACTTCCGTCATTGTCGACAGCTGTAACAAGGGGTGGAGAAACCTCGATCATTTCCTTGTAAAAGACGGCAATGAAATGAAGTACTTTCTACAAAAAGACATGCTTGAAGGGGCGAAAATAACCTTTCGATTCCCCGAAGGGAACCACCTTATCAAAGATCTAAAACTTTACTATATTGAGGACAGTGTAAAAGTTTATGCCGAAGCAGAACCTTTTACTGATTCTTCTATGCTTTCAAAATGGATGACATATAATGCAACCACATCCATCATGGGAGAGATGACGCCGCAGCCGGATGAAAAAGGTCTGATTTACAAAAAGAATGAGCTGGTTGCCTACAATATAAACTATTACGATTATGAGGGAGATCCATCCAGGAGAGAGTATTGGAAGTACACCCATCTTCCTTATAATGACGGACCTCATCCTGATGCGGCAGTAATTATAAACGACGACAATGAGCCGGTAGAAATATCAGGTAAGGTTCTCGATGCCCCGATAAAAAGGTTCAACATAGACGGCAAATACATAGTCGAGCATTGGCAGGAGGACAACACGGCAAGACCTCCGATCCCATCAGGAAATCCGGACTACGATAAGCTTTCCAATGTTGAAAGCATAGTTTTCTACGTCCAGGGGGGCGGCTCGGCTCCATGGATAAAATCAATTAAAACATCACCTCCCGTCATTAAAGAGGGTGACGCTTTTAAAATACAAATCGATGTGGATGACAATGAAAAAGATATACTTCAGTTGATAACAGAGGTTTATCTGGATAAAAAAATTGTATACAAACATAAACAAGATGACATCGTGGCCGATCTCACAGGGATTTATCCGACAGTGAATACCGGGAATATTCCTTTCCCTGCCGCGGCAGGCAGGTATGAGGTCGTCTGCACAGTCAGGGATTACAGTGGGGCGGGAATAGATTCCTATAGATTTACAGTTGTATCTGAAGGCAAAATTACCGGTAGGATAAACCACACCGATGAATGGGATAAAAACAGGAAAAAGTTCAATATTGCATATTTCGGTGAAGAGTTCAATCAAAGATCATCTTATGAGGAATATATTGTTTCCAAAATTCCCAGAAAGCGCGGCATCAATGTGTTCTGGTCCGGGGAAAGGTTCATGCTAGTGGCAGATGTGGCAGGAGATCCGATAAAAGTTACCTCGGAAATTGTCGGCTATCCGACTTATAAGGCCACGCTGACGAATACAGGAAATAAAAATGCACAAGGTGAAGCAATATATAAAGGACAGCTATGGAATAATAACATGATCGATAAGTGGGGGAAAATTAAACCGCAGCAACTGACATTTCGCTTTACCGCCGAATATGAAGGGGGGAGCGAAAAGACATTTGAAGACAGTATTATCGTAGACAGCAGCATCGAATACTGGTTATTGCACCGGGTGTGGTAATCGGATTACTGAATGTTCGTGCAATTCTTATGAATGGGGATTGTAATTATAGAAAACGTTTGCTATGATTAAGTTTAAGATAATAGCGGGAGATTAAATACGATGAATATCACAATCAAAGACATAGCAAAAGCCCTCGGAATATCCTATTCTTCTGTATCCAGAGCGCTGAACGGAAAGGCGGGGGTCAGCGAGCAAACCAGAGGAACTGTGCTGGAAGCCGCCGAGAAAATGGGATATCAGCCCAACGATCTGGCAAGAGGTCTCGTAAGTAAAGTTTCTAACACAATAGGGGTAATTGTACCCGATATCAACAATCCTTATTTCGGAGAGGTTGTAAAGGGGATTTTAGAATCGGCAAAAGACAGTGGTTATAATGTTTTCTTATGCACGACCGATTGGAATGTAATCACGGAAAACGAGTATTACGCAACACTGAGACAACGACGGGTCGATGGTATCATCTTAAAGCCCGCCGGCCCTCAGAGCTCGATTCAGTGCAACGGCCACGGCACACCTCTGATAATGATCGATCCTTACGAAAATGCCGGCTGTCTTAATCAGGTGGTCGTAGACAATGAACTTGGCGGGTACATGGCCGCAAACTATTTATTGGACTGCGGATACGAAAACCTTGCATTTATTACGGGCAAAGAGGATCACCTGACATGCTATCTCAGACTAAGAGGTGCAGAAAAGGCACTTTTGGAGCGAGGGAGGATTTTGGATCGGGCCTTTGTGGTAGAGGGAAGCTTCAGCATCGAAGGGGGAAGAAGGGCCTCGGAAGAACTGTTCCAACGGGATCTTCCTGCCGTGGACGCCATCTTCGGTATGAACGACTTGATAGCTTTGGGCATTTTACAATACTGCACAGAAGCAGGTAAAAAAGTTCCGGAGGATGTTGCGGTATTGGGCTACGACGATATTGCTTATGCAGGTTTGCCGCAAATTCAACTGTCCACTGTTCACCAGCCAAAATATGAGCTGGGGCAGATGTTATTTAAAACACTGCTGGATGAGATCCAAAATGGCAAAAAGAGCTGTGGTATCGAAAAAATGCTGTCGCCCAAAATCATCGAACGCAGAACAACAAAGAGATCAAAAAGAACGAAAAGAAAAATTGATTAATAAACCAAGGGAGGGTTTGGAATGAATACAATCAGATTGACCATGGCACAAGCTCTGCTCAAATTTCTTGATAATCAATATATAAGTGTGGATGGTCATGAAATTAAATTTGTAGAAGGCGTCCTGGGAATTTTCGGCCACGGCAACGTGGTCGGCCTGGGTGAGGCCTTGGAATCGGGAGATCATGGGCTTCGATTCATACAGGGGAAAAACGAACAGGGAATATCCCATATTGCTATAGGGTTTGCAAAGCAAAAGAAGCGTCAACAAATCATGGCTGTGACAAGCTCGATCGGCCCGGGCGCACTTAATATGGTAACGGCGGCGGGTACTGCAACGTCCAATCGCATCCCCGTCCTTTTCCTTCCGTCCGAGACTTATGCGAGCCGCCAGCCTGATCCGGTCTTGCAGCAGATCGAACAATCCTATGATTACAATATTACGGCAAATGATGCATTCAAACCTGTTTCCAAGTATTGGGACAGAATTTCCCGGCCGGAACAGCTGATGACTGCGGCGATAAATGCCATGAGGGTTTTGACGGATCCGGCAGAAACCGGAGCGGTCACCCTTTCTTTGCCCCAGGATGTCCAAGGGGAAGCCTATGATTATCCTGCAGAGTTTCTGAAAAAAAGGGTGCACTACCTGCAGAGAAGGGAAATAGATAAGATCGCACTTCAAAAGGCAGTGGAATTGATTGCATCCAAGAAAAAACCTTATCTGATTTTGGGCGGCGGTGTCAGATATTCCGAAGCGGGAAAAGAGTTATTGGAGTTCGCTGAGGCCTTTAATATTCCCTTTGGCGAAACACAGGCAGGTAAAGGGACAGTTCTGTCTTCCCATCCCATGAACCTTGGCGGAGCAGGCTTGACCGGGACAAGTGCAAATAATAAAATAGCTATGGAAGCAGATCTGGTCATAGGAATCGGTACCAAGCTGAATGATTTCTGCACCTGCTCCAAATGGCTGTATCAAAATGACGACATGTCCATGCTGACGATCAACATGAATTCTTTTGACGCATACAAAATGAATGCGCTGCCTGTTTTGGCGGATGCGAAACTGGCGTTGTCCGCGCTGACAAAAGAGCTGAAAAAAAGAAATTACAGGAGTTCCTACACGACCGAAATAAAGGATGCAAAATCTGAATGGGACGCAGAGGTGGGCCGGTTATACAGCCTGAAAAGCAACGAAGGCCTCGTCCAATCCACGATTTTAGGTGAACTCAATGAGAAGCTGACGGAAAAGGATTCCATCATAGTATCGGCTTCAGGAAGCCTGCCCAGCGACGTGCAGAGGGTCTGGAGATGCAGAGAAGAGGACGTATACCATATAGAATATGGTTTTTCATGCATGGGCTATGAAGTGAATGCCGCCGTCGGCGTAAAATTAGCCGAGCCGGACAGGGAGGTATATGTATTGGTAGGGGATGGCAGCTTCAACATGCTGCATTCCGAATTTCTTACCAGTATGCAGGAAGGCGTAAAGATCAATATAATTCTTCTGGACAATCACGGCTTCCAATGCATCCACAATTTACAGCGCAGCCAGGGAATACCCAGCTTCGGGAATGAATACAGAAAACGTGAAAGCAGTACGAAGCGCCTTACCGGGAAATACCTTGAAATCGATTACGCGATGGTTGCCAACGGCTACGGGGGAACCGGTTATACTGTTCGCACCCTGGAAGAACTGGAAACGGCTTTCAATGAAATAAAGAAATCCGAAACAAGCACTCTCCTTGACATAAAGACTCTGCCGGGTACAATGACCGACGGTTATGATTCCTGGTGGAGGGTCGGAACTGCACAAGTCTCACGCCATCCATCAGTTGTCAAGGCTGCGGTGGAAATGAAGGAGCAGGTTGATAAAGCACGAAAATTTTAATTTAGGAGGCTGAAATGGCAACTGATCGAATAAAACTCGGGATCGCACCCATTGGGTGGACAAACGATGACCTTCCCGATCTGGGTAAGGAGAATACCTTTGAGCAATGCGTCAGTGAAATGGCACTGTCGGGTTTTACCGGCACGGAGGTAGGGAACAAATACCCCAGGGATACGGAAGTGTTAAAAAAAGCCCTGGAGCTGAGGGGGCTGCAAATCTGCAACGCCTGGTTCAGCGCATGCTTTACCGCCAAACCCGATGGGGAAGTATTGGATGATTTCATTCTTCACCGGGATTTTCTGCATGAAATGGGGGCCGGGGTAATAGGAGCCGCTGAGGTGGGAAACAGCATACAAGGATTGAATGAACCTATTTCAGAGACAGATCGTGATGGTGAATGGCCTGATAGACATCGGAAAACAATCATTCCATATTCTTTATTCGGTGAAGATGCGATTATGGGAAGACAGTCAACTTCATCAAAGAAAAAGAAACAGATGGGGTTGTCGGAACTTGATCCATTACCACATTTTGATTTAGTAATCGTGGATGAAGCGCATACAATTAGAAATTCAAATACGTGGATGTATAAAGGTGTGGAATTGTTCTGCCGAAACGCAGATGCAGTT
>CAYYHH010000027.1:0-11283 GCA_964471645.1 uncultured Oscillospiraceae bacterium | reverse complement strand
CGCATCCACCAATACCCGATCCGCTTTCTCTTCGTGGTCGCCGTCAGTTTTCATAGCATCCCAGGTGTCCGTTTTAATAATTGTGATTCCCAGCCTGGACGCTTCAGCATCAATCAGATCAAGTTTTTTCCTGTACAGATCCCTGGCGATAACATGACCTTTGTTTTCCATCTTTTCCGCTATATACATTGTTTTGCCGCCGGGAGCTGCGCAAACATCTATTATCATTTCGCCGGGTTTCGGTTCCAATATATCTACCACTGCCATCGAGCTCTCATCTTGTATTGAAAACAATCCGCTTTGATATAGATTCGTCTCTGTCAGATCTTCCCCTTTTGTTCTGAGAGCGCTGTTGCTCAACCGTCCATCCCACACTTCATAGCCCCTTTCCTCCAGGCGCCGTTTCAGACCCTTCTTGCTGTCTTTCAACAAATTGGGGCGTATGGAGAGCTCCGGGGTCTTGTTTCCTGCCGCTAAAAGTTGCTCCGCAAATTCGGATCCGAATTCACTGAGCCAAAGTTGTACAATCCATGGTGCATATGAATATTTAACAGAAAGGTATCTGACCTCATCTTTTTCCCTTTCCGGTAATTCTATCTCGTTTCCTGTTCTCAAATAATTGCGAAGTATTGCATTGATAAAACCTTCTCTGCCCTTGCAGTAACGTTTTGCCAACTCCACGGTTTCAGAGACGGCGGCGTAAGGCGGGACCGAATCCATAAAGGCCAGCTGATAAAGACCCAACCTCAAAACTATACGATCATTCACATCGAGTTTATGAAAAGGCCCTTTCAGGTAATGTTCAATGATATGATCCAAATAGATCAGATTTTCAAGAACGCCATAAACCAATCTCCTGACAAAAGCTTTTGATTCGGGCTTTGACACAGAGATATGGTGATTCAGAGCCAGATTTGAATAGGCCTTGTTCTTCTCAATATCCAAAAGAGTAAGATATGCCGTTTTGCGCTCATCGTCCATTGCCGTCCAGCCTCCTTTTCTATATTTTAACCTAAAACAGTTCCGATTTCAATTTTATTGCCTTTTATATATTCGGAAATATCCATTGTCTGCTTTCCCGGCATCCGGATCTTTTTTATCAACAGATCGCCTCCGCCGGTTGCGACCATAATTCCGTTTTCATCCACACTTTTGATCGTACCGGGGGCGTGGTGTCGGGAATCTTCCCTTGCCTCCGCGTAAAAGATCTTCATAGCATTGCCGTTGATTAAAGTATAAGCCCCCGGCTTGGGGCTCATGGCTCTTACCCTGCGTTCCAGCGATACCGCCTCATCATTAAAGTCCAGAAAAGCATCTTCTTTCGTGATCTTTGCCGCATAGGTAGCCCGTTCATGATCCTGCCGAATGCGTGAAGCACTGCCGTCAATTATAGACGGAAGTGTTTCTGTCAAAAGGTCTCCCCCCAGAACAGCAAGTTCCTCAAACAGCTGCCCCGACGTTTTTTTACCGATAGGTGTAGATTTCTGCGATATAATGTCTCCTTCATCCATTCCCGCCGACATCTGCATAAGCGTTACACCCGTTTCCCGGTCTCCGGAAAGTATGGAGCGTTGTATGGGCGCGGCCCCCCTGTACTTGGGAAGCAGTGAAGCATGGATATTTATGCATCCCATAGCCGGTATCCCCAGCAGATCAGCAGGCAATAATCTGCCATAGGCAGCGACTACAACGATGTCCGGTTTTAAATCCCGAATGAGTACGATTGTTTGTGAAAACTCTTCCTTATTTTTCGGCTGGTTGACGGGTATTCCGTATTCTGACGCCAATTCCTTTACCGGCGGCGGCAATATTTTCTTTCCCCTGTCTTTGGGCCTGTCAGGCTGTGTTACTATCAAAGGGATATCAAAGCCACCATCTATTAATCGCCTTAACGGGGGCACCGCAAAATCAGGTGTTCCCATGTATATGATTTTCAAGATTATTCCCCCCGATCATTTTCAACATCTTCCAACTCTTTAAGCTCTGAGGCCTTTTCAACGAATAGAACACCCTCCAGGTGGTCGTATTCATGGGAAAGAGCTACCGCGAGCAAATCTTTCCCCTCCACTTCTATCTTTTCTCCTTTTCGGTTAAGGCCTTTCATTTTTATATAAGCCGGTCTGTCTACCGTACCAACATATCCCGGAACGCTGAGACAGCCTTCATCTGCGATTTGTGAACCCTCGGTGCATATAATTTCAGGGTTTATCATTTCATATAATTCGTCCTCTATTTCTATTACAAAGACGCGTCTTAATACGCCTACCTGGGGGGCTGCCAGACCTACGCCGTCATTTTCACGCATTGTTGCTATCATGTCGTCCAGAAGTTCAGTGATCCTGTCGCTTATATCCGTTACCTCTTTAGCCCTTTTGGTCAGTATTTCATCACCTTTTTTTACTATATTTCTTATAGCCATATAAATTTCCTCACTTCCCTGTTATAGAAATCCAAAAGGATTAATATCTATGGACAAGGTCCACACCTTATTCTTCTCTTTAATAACCTTGTTCTTGATTTTCCATAGAGCCTCCCTGTACATATTTCTATATACGGGAGGGCATTTTATGAACAGCTGATAGCGGTATAATCCCCCCACTTTAGTTATAGGAGCCGGTTTCGGTCCTAATACATTGGCGGAATGGACTTTTCCCACCCTCCGCAAAAAACTGTTCCTGATTTTTTCAGAGCCTTCGGAAGCATCTTCTTCGGTCTCCGCCGCTAAAACCAAGTATAGAATGTCGCTGTATGGCGGATAACCTATCCTTTCCCTTATTATGATTTCCGATTCATAAAATGAATCATAATCCTGTTTGGCTGCCAACCTGATGGCGTAATGGTCAGGTGTATAGCTTTGTATAATTACTTTCCCCGGTTTGTCTCCCCTGCCCGCACGACCCGCAGCCTGTGTAATGAGCTGGAAGGTACGTTCGGCTGAACGAAAATCGGGTATATTTAAGGTTACATCGGCGGCTACGATACCAACCAGCCCCACATTACTGAAATCCAGGCCTTTGGCTACCAGCTGTGTACCTATAAGAATATCGGTCTCTCCTTTTCCAAACCTGGCCAAAATCCCCTCGGCGCTCCCCTTCCGCCTTGCTGTGTCAAGGTCGAGCCTTTGTATTGCCGCATCGGGGAACGTAGCTATAGCCATTTCTTCAACCTTTTCTGTCCCCGCACCAAAATATTTCATGTATTTGCTGCCACATTGCGGGCATACTTCAGGCACACTCAACTTCCTGCCGCAAAAATGACACGCAGCTATATTTTCTGCCTTATGATATGTCATAGAAATATTGCATTCTTCGCAACGGACTACATATCCGCAGCTCCTGCAGGAAAGGAAAGTAGAATAGCCTCTCCTGTTTAAAAACAGTATGATCTGCTGCTTTTCATCGAGGCATGCCCTCATATTGTCATACAGCGCTCTGCTGAATATACTCTTGTTGCCCTGTATGAGCTCCTCCCTCATGTCCACAATATCCACCGCTGGCAAAGGAGTTTTATTATAGCGGGTCTTAAGGGTTATCCTCTCATATTTTTCCTTATTTGCTCTATAGGAGGATGTCAATGACGGTGTCGCGCTTCCCAATATTACGATGCCTTTGTGTTCTTGTGCCCTTTTTACAGCTACTTCAATCGCATCATATTTCGGATACATGTCTGATTTGTATGTTGTCTCGTGCTCCTCATCCAAAATTATAGCACCAATGTTATCCGTAGGGGCAAACACCGCCGAACGCGCACCTATTATTATTTTAGCCTTACCGCATTTTATTCTCATCCATTGATCGTAGCGTTCTCCGTTTGAAAGTTTGCTGTGTAACACGGCCAATTGTTCCGATCCAAACCTTTCCTGAAAGCGCCTCAATGTCTGGGCGGTCAATGAAATTTCGGGTACCAGCATTATAGCTGATTTGTTTTGCGCCAGGCATTCCCCTATAGCCCTCAAGTAGACCTCCGTCTTGCCGCTGCTCGTAACGCCGTGAATCAGGAAGACTTTATGCTCACCTTTTTTTATGTAAGGCACTATCTTATCAACGGCTGTCCTTTGTTCTGCCGTAAGCGTCGGAGGGCTTATCCGCTCTGTTTCCATTCCGCCGAAGATATCCCTTGGAGCTTTTTTCGTGGCTTTCCCCGCCGGTGCAAAGCATTTTGCCGCATCGATATATCTGCAAAAATATCGTTGCCTCATCCACTCACAAATGGCTATGGCATCTTCAGGAAGGGATTCTGAAGGATCTTTGGCTATAATATATTTATATCTTTTTATTCGGGGATCCGGTCCGTCAGCGATTGAGTGCACGTAGGCCCCGTATTTTTTATTTCCCAGTGCGAAGGGTACCGTGACCTTATCGCCCGGCTTGAATACTCCTGTTTCAGTGGCGTAAGTATAGAGCATGTCAGTCTTGTCGCTGCTGTTATCTATGATCAAGTTTACATATTCCATACTGTTCTCCGTAAATGCATGCTGTTTACAGTAAATAGATTTTGTTTTCTGCGCATTCTTCCATCATCCTTTCGGGCCATATTGCCGATTGGACTTCACCTATATGGGCTTTCCTAAGGAAATACATACAAAGTCTGGATTGTCCTATGCCTCCGCCAATGGAATATGGAAGCTCGCAATTCATTATTTTCCTGTGGAACTCCATCTTCAGCCGATCCGTTTCTCCGGCAATTTCCAATTGACGAAGCAATGACTCCTCATCGACTCTTATACCCATTGAAGATATTTCAAATGCACATTGCAGGATTTCGTTCCATAGGATTATGTCCCCGTTCAAATCCCAATCATCATAATCGGGGGCCCTGCCGTCATGTTTTCTCCCCGATTTTTGCACATTGCCTATTTTGAGAATAAACACAGCCTTTTTCTCTTTGGCTATGGCATCCTCTCTCTGTTTCGGTGCCAAGTGTGGGTAAAGATCCTCCAGCTCCTGACCGGTTATAAAATAGATCTCGTTGGGAAGCTCGGTCCTCAGCGTTTTATAAAGCCTGTTCACATAATCTCCCAGGTTCTTGATAGCATTGTATATTGTGGTAACGGTTTCCCTGAGGTACTCTTCGTTTCTGTCCTCTTTTCTTATAACCTTTTCCCAATCCCATTGATCCACATATACCGAATGAAGATTGTCCAATTCCTCATCTCTGCGCAGGGCATTCATATCTGTATATATACCCTTTCCGGGCTTGATTGCATAACGTCCCAGCGCGGCCCGTTTCCATTTTGCCAATGACTGGGGGACCTCCGCAACCATTTCGTCCATATCTTTGATCGTAAACGAGACTGTCCTTTCTACCCCGCTGAGATTGTCGTTCAGACCTTTAGCCGGGTCGACCAACAGGGGAGCCGACACCCTTCTGAGCTCCAGACCATAAGCTAACTCCTGCTGAAAAAAATCTTTTATCTTTTTAATGGCTCTTTGGGTTTCCATCAGGTTCAATGGAGTTTCGTAACCCGCCGGTATTATCAACTTGCCTGACATTAATCCACCTCTCTAACTATTTTGAAAACTCGCATCCGCAATACTTCTGTCTGTAAAGATCATATTCCTTCGATAATTGTACCGACCTGTTATAGCCCGCTTTCTTTTTAAAGTCCTCATTTATAAATCCGATATTGGTCCCCTCGGACAGTCTGCAGCCGATCCGGGAAATAGTATCATAATTCTTATGCGGGCTTACAGTCAGTGTCGTTCCAAAACAATCAAAACCCAGATCAACAGCAGTTTTGGCTGCCTTCAACATACGCAATTCGAAGCACCTGCCGCAGCGTTTACCGCCTTCCGGATCTGCTTCCAATCCGATGACGGCTTCGTAATAATCATTCCTGTCATAAGGACCCTCAAGAAATTTTATTTTTCTGCATTCAGGCTCTTTCTCATTGTACGCTTCCAGATAACGGAGTTGGGCAGCTTTTCTTCTTTCGTATTCTTCCGGGTCCGTTATGTTTGGATTATAAAAATATAATGTAATATCGTATTCCGCGGCTAATCTTTCTACGACCGCCGTGCTGCAAGGGCCGCAACAGCTGTGCAGCAAAAGTTTTTTTTGTCCCGGCATATGGTTACCTTCCTCTGTGGTTTTCGTATAGCCGCCAACATTATAGCACATCCTTCAATTTCTTGTAGGCCTCAAGCCCTTCGCCTAAAATTCTGATCGCCTTTTTAAGCCCTTCACATTCAATGGTAAAGGCCAACCTTATTTCATTTTTGCCAAGCCCTTCGGTAGCATAGAAACCTTCGGCCGGCGCGGCCATTACAGTTTCACCGTCAACATCGAATTCTTCAAGCATCCAGATCAGGAAATCGGCAGCATCATCTACCGGCAATTTACACATCATGTAAAAAGCGCCTTCGGGTTTATTGCATTTTAGTCCCGGTATCCGTTTCAACTCCTCATAAACTGCATTTCTACGCTTTTCAAACTCGTTTTTTACACCGTTTATGACTCTGTCGCCGGCCGCATACAGTCCTACGGCTCCGTGCTGCTCTACCGTGGAAACAGATAACCTGCCTTGACACAGTTTAAAAATAAGATTAAAAAGATCCTGATTTTTCGTGACTATAGATCCAATGCGTGCACCGCAGGCCGAAAATCTCTTTGAAACACTGTCGATTATCACAAGTCGGTCGTGTATATCCTCCATGAATCCAAAGCTGGAAATTTCCCTTCCGTCGAAGACGATTTCCCTATATACCTCATCCGATATAATATACAGATCTTTTTCTTTGGCTATATCCGCAATAATTCTGAGCTCTTCCGGCGAAAGTACGGTGCCTGTGGGATTGCCGGGGTTCGTAACCCATATACCCTTAGTGTTTTCTGTGATCTTTGCCTCGATCGATTCCCTGTCTATATGAAATCCCCTGGCAGAATCGGTTGTGACAGGGACCGGAATCCCGCCGGTAATGGTGAAATAAGTATTGTAGTTTGAATAATAAGGTTCAAACACTATAAATTCATCCCCCGGATTTGTCAATGCCAACATGATCATTAAAACCGCCTCGGATCCGCCGGTTGTTACAGCTATATTGTCCGAGCCGAAACTGAAACCATGATTACGATAGTATGTTTCCATCGCATCGAGCAATTGGGGAATACCTTGTGAAGGCATATATTCTACTGTAGGCTCGTCGAACCTACGAATATATTCATAATATTCCTCCGGCGCCGGCAGGTCCGGCTGTCCGATGTTCAAGTGATATACTTTTTTCCCGGCGGCCTTTGCAGCCTCCGCATATTTAGTCAGTTTTCTGACAGAGGATACCTCCATGTCCAACATTGCCGTGGATAGTCGCTTCATAGAATCCGCCTCCTTTGCTAATTTTTTATGTAAGTCATATGAATTCTATCGAAATATTGTAACACAATTACCTTATCGCAACAAGAAAAAACCACCCCCGATTTCCGCGGGTGGCAAAATTCGAAAAAAGGTTTCAGGCTTCGGGTTCTATCAGCTTGTCCCCTACCCTTCCGTCGTTATAATGCTTGCGGCATAAAGAGACATACATATCATTCCCTCCGATCACGATTTGCTCCCCCGTCTTTACAAACTTTCCGTCGACAATTCTTGCAACCATTGTGGCTTTTCTTCCGCACCAGCATATGGTCTTTATCTCCTCGATTTTATCGGCATAGACAAGCATGTAGTAAGACCCTTCAAAAAGTTCATTTCTGAAATCGTTTTTTAATCCGTATGCAAGGACAGGCGTATCGTAGCTGTCGACGATTTCAACCAATTCCTGGACATGGTGCTTTTTTAGAAATTGGCATTCATCGATGAGTACACAGTCAATCTTTGCCTTTTCATTCTCTTCCATAAATAGCTTTAACAGGTTGGTATCCTCGTTTACAATGGTGGCTTCCCGGCTGATTCCTATCCTGGAACTCACCATACCTTTCCCAAACCTGTTATCGACACCGGGAACCAACACCAAAACTCGCTTGCCTCTTTCCTCGTAATTATATGCAACCTTGATTAATTCTATTGATTTTCCTGCATTCATTGTGCTGTATCTATAATAAAGCTGAGCCATTTTTATTCTGCACCTTTCACGGTTTTATCAAGTCATTTACCGATGATTTTACGTTTTGTATTGACCCTATTAATTTTATCATATTTATGAAGCCCCATCCACTTTTATTATCCGACATAGCAGCCCAGTACTTCCAGATATCCACAGGATGCGGCTGCGTGCCTGAGCCCTCTTTGGACATCTTCGTCATCGATATTGCCCTCAAGGTCTGCGAAAAAGCAGTACTTATCCCCCATCATAGGCCTTGATTCGATGCGATTTAAATTTATACCGGCGGCCATGAAATAGAACAGTACCTCGCACAGGGCGCCGCTTCTGTGGGATGTTCTGAAAGTTATACTCACAGTGTCGCTATTCCGGTCATATTCCGGCTTAATGGCTATTGCGATAAAGCGCGTGCTGTTGCTTCGGTCATCGGTAATGTTTTCTTCAAGAACCTCCAGTCCGTATAGCTTCGCAGCTCTTTTCGAACCAATTGCCGCGTATCTTTTTTCACCTTTTTTCGCAATTTCACTGGCTGCTGCGGCGGTATTTCTTCCTGCAGTCAAATCCCAGGCAAATCTTTTCAAATAGCCGGCACATTGATGAAGTCCCTCGGGGTGCGAGATTACTTCCCTTATATCGGTAAGTTTTGTGCCGGGAAGCCCCATAAGGCAGTGGGCCGCCTGAATGCGGGTTTGGCCAACTATATAACAGCCGTATTTTCTCAGCAGATCGTAGGTTTCGCCTATTGCCCCGGTTTTAGAGTTTTCAATAGGTATGATGCCATAATTTGCAGCCCTGCTTTTTACCGCAGCAAAAACATCTTCAAAGGTTTTTTCGCTTCTGAGTTCGGCGTCCGGGTAAAGATTGTTTGATGCCTGCTCTCCCCAGGCACCGGGCATGCCTTGATAAGCTATGACCAAGTTATCGACAGCGGGCTTTCCCGGCGGAGGCAACAGAGGGTCCTCCATTCCGTCATAGAGCAGCTTTCTTTGGCGAAACTTGGATAACCCCAAAATTGTCCTCATAAATGTAACCGTTTCCCCTTTATATTGGTCTCCGGAACTTTCTGAGACTCTGTCGATGATTTGCTGCTCCCTGACCTCGTCGGTCGTGGGCATATTCTCTGCCCTTTTAGCACCTGCGATTTTATCGACAAGAGCCATTCTGTCCTGCAAAAGCCCAATCAGTTTGCTGTCCATAAGATCGAGATCTCTCCTTACATTTTTAATGACTTCTTTATTTTCCATCATATCCTCCATTGTCAAAACTTAACTATCGACTGTTCCGCGGAATGGTCAAAGAATTGCCTCCCTGACTCTGGTAATCTTTTTCATAAGGTGATGGAACACCTCCGGCGTTATGGATTGCTGGCCGTCGCACAAGGCCTTCTGCGGAGCATTGTGCACCTCGATGATCAAGCCGTCGGCCCCCGCCGCAACGGCCGCCAGCGCCAAAGGTTCCACCAGCTTCCAATGACCCGTCCCGTGAGATGGATCGGCAATTACGGGGAGATGGCTTTTCTGCTTTAACACCGGTATTGCGGATAGGTCGAGAGTGTTCCGTGTTGCCGTTTCAAAAGTCCTTATTCCTCTTTCGCAAAGAACTACCTGCTCTGTCCCTCCCTTTATCAGGTATTCCGCCGACATCAGCAGCTCCTCCAAAGTAGATGAAAGGCCCCTCTTCAGAAGCACTGGCTTCTTTAGTTTTCCCACCTCTACTAACAGGCTGAAATTCTGCATATTTCTTGCCCCGATCTGGATTACATCCACATCATCCGCAAATGCCTGCAGGTGATCCTGGGACAGAATTTCCGATACTATCGGTAATCCTGTTTTTTCCCTTGCGGCTTTGAGCAGTTCAAGACCGTCTAATCCCAGACCGTGAAACGCATACGGAGAACTCCTGGGCTTAAATGCCCCTCCGCGCAGGAAGCTCGCACCTGATTTAGATATGTCCCGCGCTATCGATAAAATCTGATCTTCCCCTTCTACGGAACAAGGCCCCGCTATAACAGAGAACTCCCCGCCCCCAATTCCGGCTTCCCCGACCTTCACTATGGTATCCTCCGGATGAAAACGCCTGCCGGCAAGCTTGTAGGGCTCTCTTACCTTTATCACTGATTCGACTATATCGACCCGCTCTATTGACCCCGGGGAAATGGAGGTCAAGTCCCCGGCAAGGCCGAGCATTCTTGCATTGCCTCCTTTTATGTCCTGCACCAGGACACCGTAACCCAAAATATTGGTCTTTAACTGTTCTATAGCCTTTTCCGATGCATCGGGTCTGATTACTATTATCATATTATATTCCTTCCACCTTACCTTTCAGGTTTTCAATTGCTCTGTCAAAGGCTTTAATAGGACTTATTTCCACACCTGTAAAATGGCAATCGGCTTTCACGGCCTGTCGGATCAGCATATTTATGCCCCCCATCGTTTTCATCCCCCGCTTTTCGGCCTCGATCAAAAGTCTTGTCTTGATGGGGTTGTAAATTAAATCACATACTACGGCATCCTCTTTAACGTTGTCTAAGAAATCAAATGACGCAAAATCATCTCTGATACCGCCCATTCCAAGGGGGGTTGTATTAATAATTATATCACTGCTCCACTGTTCATTGCCCGCGTCGGAAAGTAAGAATTCTTGCCTGTTGAATTCAGCGGTCGTATAATTTTTTCGGATGACTTCTGCGATCCGCAACGCTTTATCCTGGTTCCTTGCAATCAGTGATATTTTAACCGCACCTTCTTTTGCAGCTTTTGCCGCTAGTACGGCCGCCGCTCCTCCTGACCCTATTATCGTAACAGTTGCTCCCAAAAATTGTTCGCCAATACCCGCAAGGGCGCTGCTAAAACCATCTCCATCGGTACTGTATCCGCAGAATCTGCCACCTTTATTAACTACTGTATTAACAGATCCGATAATTTTTGCTTCCTCATCAATGTCATCAAGATATGAAAGAATATCCTCTTTATGCGGCATAGTAACATTAAAACCGTCAATTCCGCTATTTTTAACATCCTCAATCCACTGAGGCAACCGGCCTTTTTCAACTTTTTCCTTAGTATACGTAAAGGATTTAAGAAACGGCCCCAGAACGCTCAAATGAATATCGGGAGAAAGGCTGTGCGCTATCGGATCACCTATAACAGCCAGCTTCATTTCACAGTTTTCCAATTCCGCAATATGTATCAATCTATTCAGCACTTCATCGCCGTCAACATCACATTTCACTTCAAAATCCGCATATTTT
>CAYYHH010000026.1:2470-11617 GCA_964471645.1 uncultured Oscillospiraceae bacterium | reverse complement strand
GATGCCATTACCGATCTGGTGATATCCCTTCATTGCGATGTGTAAACTGTATGAATTTGGTATCAGCCGACTTTGAAATTTGTCAGCCGGAATTTGGTAACCGGTACTTCTCGCCTTTTTGCACATTGTCACTTTGCCGGTTTGTTTGATATTCCAAGGAATGAGTTTCAAGGTCGGCGGATGCTGAAACCACGAAGCGCTCCGGTGTGAATCATGCGCCCTGATCAGATTGGGGTGCGGACAGTAACCAAGATCAGGGCCGTTGCTTAAAAAATTAAAATTGATAGTTGACAGTGCATAAATATGCTAGTATCATTGTACTAATATTCATATAACTAATAATGCGACGACGAGGAAGAGTAACCTTTTTTCAAAGCGCAGAGAACTGCCGTACGGTGCAAGGCAGTGTTTGAAAATCTGACGAAAATCGCCTCTGAGCAATCTGCAGAAAATGTTGTCCGCAACCTGAGTAAGCCAGATCGGATGATGGCCGTTACTCCATCCGGCATTGACCATTTCCCATCGATGCCAGTGAGCGGCCCTTGTGCATAACCGCGCAAGAGGCAATAAGAGTGGTACCGCAGAGCTATCGGCCTTTGTCTCTTGACTGAGATAAAGCGCCTTTTTTTTAATCACAATTATAAAAAACCTTTTACAGCAAGGAGGTATATCAATGCAAAAAAACGGTTCTGAAATAATAATGGAAGTTTTGCTTGAACAGGGAGTCGATACGATATTCGGCTTTCCCGGCGGGGCTGTGTTGAATATTTATGATGCTCTCTATAAATACGGTGATAGGATACGCCATATTCTGACAGCACATGAACAGGGCGCCTCTCACGCTGCCGATGGTTATGCAAGGGCAACAGGCAAGCCCGGAGTGGTTTTAGCCACATCCGGCCCCGGAGCCACCAACCTGGTTACCGGACTGGCCACAGCCTTTATGGATTCAATTCCTATAGTTGCCATTACGGGCAATGTGAGCACCGACCTCCTTGGCAAAGACAGTTTTCAGGAGGTCTTCATCACAGGCATAACGATGCCTATAACCAAGCATAACTTCGTCATAAGGGATGTTGCGGAATTAGCCGACACACTCCGCCATGCTTTTCAGATAGCCACAAGCGGCAGACCGGGACCTGTTCTTTTGGATATTCCAAAAGATGTATCCGCTGCGCTTTGCGATTATGAGCCCAGGCAAAGGCATGCGAATACCAGATCAGATAAGCTGTTGTCATCATACAATCCCGATGAAAGCCGATTGGCCTCGATCGCGGATCTCCTGAACAATAGCGAGCGCCCCGTAATGCTTTATGGAGGCGGTGTGGTAGCCTCCAACGCATCCGAGCTGGTAATGCAGCTTATAAAAAAAGCAAAGATACCAAGCTGTCATACGATTATGGGAACAGGCGTACTGCCTTTCGGCGATCCTTACAACCTGGGTATAATCGGAATGCACGGCAGCGTTTCCGCATCTCGGGCGGTGCAACGGGCCGATGTACTGTTGGCTGTCGGTGCACGCTTTTCCGACAGGGTAGCCACAGATGCGGGCAAATTCGCAAAGGGTTCTAAAATCATCCACATAGATATAGATCCCGCGGAGATCAATAAAAATGTTGCCATAGATTACAGCGTTATCGGAGATGTCCAGGCGGTTTTCGAAAAGCTGCTTCCAATGATTCACGAAAAGCAGGATGAGAGCTGGCTGGAAGAAATACACACCCTTAAAATGGAAATGGAATATTCCCCTGACGAAAGCTGCAAAGGTTTGAAGCCCCATCGCATAATCAACGACATATACGATATTTTCGGCAAGGACATAGTCATGACCACCGATGTGGGTCAGCATCAAATGTGGTCGGCCCAATACTCAAGGGCCGAAAGACCTCGTGATTTCCTGACATCGGGCGGACTCGGAACGATGGGTTACGGATATGGCGCCGCAATAGGCGCTGCATGCGGTCGCCCCGGCACGAAGGTGGTACACGTCACCGGCGACGGCAGCTTTCATATGAACCTCAACGAGATCTGTACTTCCGTAACACACAATCTGCCTATTACGACGGTGCTTTTCAACAACAATGCCTTGGGCATGGTCTACCAGTGGCAGAAGTCCTTTTACGAAGGCCGATTATCCTATACCGTTCCCAACAGAAAAACGGATTTTGTCCTTCTTGCGGAGGCTTTCGGTGCAAAAGGGGTCCGCTGCCATACCAGAGAAGAACTGCAGAGGGCTTTGGAGGAGGCAAAACAAAACGACGGTCCTACGGTGATTGAGTGTATCCTGAGCTGCGAGGAGCGGGTACTTCCCATGATACCCGCGGGCAAAACCATCGATGATATTATCTTGGAATGACCGGAATAATTGGAATGGCCGAAATAAACCGGAATAAAAAGATTAACTGCCCGCAAAGAACTGCCCAGCAAAGGAAGGAGGAAAAACATATGAAAAGACACATTTTGTCCATAATAGTTGAAAACAATGCCGGCGTCCTGGCCAGGGTCTCCAGCCTGTTCGGCCGCCGCGGATACAATATCGACTCATTGACAGTTTCGGAAACCAACAACCCGGGGACCTCCAACATAACGCTGACCGTTACCGGCGATGAGAACATTCTGGAGCAAATTATCAAACAACTGGAAAAGCTGCTGGAAGTGATATCGGTGAAGCACCTTGCCCCAAACACTGCATTAAGCAGGGAATTGCTTCTGATAAAAATTAAAACCGACGGATCTGCCCGGACAGAACTCAGGGAAATTTCTGAGATTTACCAAGCTTCCATCGTCGACCTTGCCCCGACCTCGATGATGATCGAGCTGACCGGAACTACACAAAAAATAGATGCATTTTTATTGAACCTGCAAGGTTATCCGATATTGGAAATGTGCCGGACAGGCGTAACCGCATTGGAAAGAGACAGCGCGGTTATCAGATAGACCTCACAGTATTGCGGATCGCAGAAATCGCGAAAATATAAAACAGGTATTTAATCAAATGCATTAAACAAATTCATTAACCCAATTCATTGAAATATAAAACGGAGGTAAAATAATGGTAAAAATGTACTACGACAAGGATTGCAATCTTGGACTCTTAAAAGATAAAACCGTGGCCGTCATAGGGTACGGGAGCCAAGGTCACGCTCATGCCCTGAACCTGAAAGAAAGCGGAGTAAATGTGGTGGTCGGTTTACGGAAAGATTCCGCCAGCCGTTCCAAAGCCGAAGATGCCGGACTGAAAGTTCTGGAGGTCGCCGATGCTTCGAAAATCGCCGATCTCGTTATGATACTTGTGCCCGATGAAAAAGCTGCCGACCTATACAAAACAGAAATCGCCCCGAATTTAAAGCCGGGGAACGTACTTATGTTTGCCCATGGTTTCAACATTCATTATAATCAGGTCATCCCTCCTGCCGAATGCGACGTAATAATGGTTGCACCAAAAGGCCCGGGACACACCGTTCGCAGCCAATACGAAGAGGGCAAAGGGGTCCCGTCGCTCATTGCAGTACATCGGGACGCTTCCGGCAAAGCCAAGGAATATGCCCTCGCCTATGCGGCAGGAATCGGTGCCGGCCGTGCGGGTATTTTGGAAACAACGTTTAAAGACGAAACGGAAACCGACCTGTTCGGTGAACAGGCAGTGCTCTGTGGCGGTGTAACCGAACTTATGAAAGCGGGTTTTGACACACTGGTCGAAGCCGGCTACCCTCCCGAAATGGCCTATTTCGAATGCGTTCATGAAATGAAGCTCATCATCGATATGGTAAATAACGGCGGCCTGTCACTGATGAGATATTCCATTTCCGATACCGCCGAATACGGCGACTACGAAACCGGTCGCAGGATCATTACCGAGGATACCAGAAAAGAAATGAAAAAGGTTCTCAGAGAGGTGCAGGACGGAACGTTTGCATCTAAATGGATCTCTGAAAATAATGCCGGCAAAAGGGCTCATTTCCTTGCCTGTCGTCGAATGGAAGCAGAGCACCCTGTGGAAATAGTGGGCGCTAAGCTTCGCGAAATGATGAGCTGGCTCAAAAAATAAAATCAACGAGGATAAGAATATGGACTTTAGAAGTAATCAAGTTACCCAGGGGGCAGAAAGGGCGCCTCACCGCTCCCTTTTCTACGCCATGGGTTATACAAAGGAGGAGCTTGACAGACCTTTGGTCGGAGTTGTTTCCGCTTTCAGCGAAATCGTACCCGGTCACAGTCACCTGGACAAGATTGCAGAAGCTGTAAAATCCGGTGTACGTATGGCCGGCGGCACCCCCATACTGATCCCTTCCATCGGTGTATGCGATGGTATTGCCATGGGTCACGCAGGCATGAAATATTCCCTGCCCAGCAGGGAACTCATAGCCGACAGTGTTGAAACTATGGCCTTGGCACACTGCCTGGACGGATTAGTTTTGGTTCCCAACTGCGATAAAATAATTCCGGGTATGGTTATGGCGGCCGCCCGTCTCAATCTGCCTGCCATAGTCTGCAGCGGCGGTCCTATGCTTGCCGGATCTCACAACGAAGAAGAGATAAGCCTATCCACAATGTTCGAGGCTGTAGGGGCCCATAAAGCAGGTATGATCGGGGATGAAGAGCTTATCACCATGGAAAACCAGGCTTGCCCCGGCTGCGGCTCCTGCTCCGGAATGTTCACTGCGAATTCAATGAACTGTCTTTGTGAGGCTATCGGCGCAGCCCTGCCCGGAAACGGAACTATTCCCGCTGTCCATTCCGCCCGCATCCAATTGGCAAAACATGCGGGAATGCAGATAATGAAACTCATTGAAAAAGACTTAAAGTTTCGCGATATACTGACGGAGACCGCCTTCAAAAATGCCCTGGCCGTTGATATGGCTCTGGGTTGCAGCACCAACAGCGTGCTTCACCTTTTAGCCATCGCTTCGGAGGCGGGGGTTCATCTGGATTTGAATCTGATCAACCAAATCAGCGCCAAAACTCCCAACCTTTGTCACCTGGCGCCTGCAGGCAATACCCATATCCGGGATCTGGATGCCGCCGGGGGTATTCCGGCTGTAATGGCACAACTGGCTGAGGCCAATCACATCGATACCTCCGCAATCACTGCAACAGGGAAAACCGTTGCCGAAAACATCAAAGGACGCAAAAACAAAAATACAAAGGTAATTCGCCCGCTTACCGATCCTTACAGTCCTACCGGAGGTATTGCCGTACTTTTCGGCAATATTGCAAAAGACGGCTGCGTAGTAAAACGCTCCGCGGTAGCGGAAGAAATGCTGGTGCACAGCGGCCCCGCCCGCGTATTTGACAGCGAGGATCAGGCCATTAAGGAAATCTTCGACGGGAAAATCCTGCCCGGTGATATTGTCGTCATTCGCTATGAAGGGCCAAAGGGCGGCCCGGGAATGCGCGAAATGCTTGGACCCACGTCTGCGTTAGCAGGAATGGGTCTGGATAAGAGTGTCGCCCTTATAACCGACGGTCGTTTCAGCGGCGCCTCCAGGGGTGCTTCCATAGGCCATGTTTCGCCTGAGGCAGCCTCCGGTGGCGCGATCGGGCTTGTGCAGGAAGGCGATATTATCGACATCAACATTCCCGCATACAGCATACATCTGCGCCTGAGCGAAGAAGAGATCAGTAACAGGGAGAAAAACTTTGTTCCAAAAGAGGCCTCTCCGCTTTCGGGCTGGCTGTCCAGATACGCGAAGCTCGTCTCCTCGGCAAATACAGGCGCTGTCCTTCGATAGGGAAAAAAAGAACGGTACCTGCACCGATAATATGAAGCATTGTTTTCGAGGGTATAAAACGTCCGGGAAGCAGTGCTTTTTATTTTTAATAAATCAATCACCTAATTCGAACTTTCATCAATGTGTTTAACCTTATTGTTCGAAATAACCCGAACATCATTAAATAAATTTATAGAAAAATCCTATATTTCGACAGGAAACCTTGTGTTTTCTTTGAATTATCGTGTACTATATAATCATGGTAAGGCAATGCCTATCGTAAACAATCAAAACAATAACGCACTCGTGTAATATATGGAGGAATACTATGAAACAGAAAAAGGTTGCAATCATCATGGGAAGCGACAGCGACTACCCCATTGTTAAAAATGCCGAACAATTATTGAGCGACTTTAACATCCCCTATGTTACCAGGATAATGTCGGCCCATCGTACTCCGGAAATAGTCGGTGATTTCGCGGCTTCCGCGAGACAAAACGGCTTCGGCGTAATAATTGCGGCAGCCGGGAAGGCCGCCCATTTGGCCGGCGTCATCGCCGCCCATACAAGCCTCCCCGTTATCGGCATCCCTATTAAATCCTCTGCTTTCGGAGGACTGGATGCAATGCTTTCAACAGTCCAGATGCCCAAAGGAGTCCCGGTGGCTACAGTTGCGGTTGACGGTGCAGAAAATGCAGCAATTCTGGCTGCCCAAATCCTTGCGGTCGATGATGCCGCCATAGAGGAAAAGCTTAACAAAGCACGACGTAAGATGAAAAACGATGTTATTGCAAAGGATGCGGAACTGGCAAACAGGGATCGGAAAGAGGAATAAAAATGTATATGAATGACAAGCTCCATGAGGAATGCGGAGTTTTCGGTATAAGGGTCAACAGCAGCACAGACGTGGTAAACAGCGTTTACAGGGGTTTATATGCTTTGCAGCACCGCGGACAGGAAAGCTGCGGAATCGCCATAAATGATAATGGGATTATAACGGGATACAAGGACACCGGCCTGGTCAGCGAAGTTTTTACAAAAGATGCGGTCGAAAAACTGCCCAGGGGAAATATGGCGATCGGCCATTGCCGTTACAACGTATCAGACGGGCTGTCCGTTGCAAATGCGCAGCCTCTGGTGATACGACATATAAAAGGAACAATGGCAATCGCACACAACGGCAATGTGACAAATGCCGCAAAGCTAAAGGAGGAGCTGGAGTTGACGGGAGCTATATTCCACACAACCAGCGACACGGAGGTTATTTCCTATACGATCATCAGGGAGCGCCTTGTCTCATCATCCATCGAGGAGGCCATAAGCCGGGCCATGACCAAATTGGAAGGCGCCTATTCACTGGTGATAATGTCCCCCAAAAAACTCATAGCCGTGCGGGATCCGTTGGGTTTCCGCCCCCTTTGCATCGGAAAATCAGGCGACGATTATGTAATAGCATCCGAAAGCTGCGCCCTTGACGGGGTGGACGCCAAGTTTATACGTGATGTTAAACCGGGTGAAATCGTCATTATAGACGAAGATGGTATGCGCAGCATCGAAGACAATTGCAAACCGGGCAAAAAATCCTCATGCGTGTTTGAGTTCATATATTTTGCCCGCCCCGATTCCGTCATCGACGGCAGTTGCGTCCATACGGCCCGACAAAGGGCGGGAGCATTTCTGTCTCTTGAACACCCGGTTCAGGCCGATGTCGTTATCGGAGTACCGGATTCGGGTATAGATGCCGCACTGGGATACGCAAAACAATCGGGAATACCTTACGATGTGGGGTTTATTAAAAACAAATATATCGGCAGGACCTTTATCGAGCCATTTCAGCCCCAACGGGAGAATTCTCTGAGCATAAAGCTTAATACGATATCTTCCACCGTCAAGGGAAAAAGAGTGATCCTCATCGACGATTCAATAGTCAGAGGTACCACCAGCAAACGTATCGTCCATCTTCTGAGAGAGGCAGGGGCCACTGAAGTCCACATGCGCGTATCTTCTCCGCCATTTTTGCACCCATGCCACTTTGGAACCGATATCAGGTCAAGAGAAAACCTGATCGCCGCCAATTACACTATAGAAGAGATCTCGGAGATGATAGGTGTGGATTCACTGGGCTTTTTAGGGGTGGACAACGTAACCAAGCTGGCGGACAACCCTTCTTTGGAATTTTGTACATCCTGTTTCACGGGCAGTTACCCTATACCTGTACCCGATTCTGAACCCAAAGAAAAATATGAACAAAAAATCGACGAAGGCAAAGGCTGATCCGATTATGTCAACGGCCACAGCGCAACCAGGAGGAAAGCAATGAAAAGCTACAGCGACTTCTATAAAGATTCCGGCGTGGATATCACAGCAGGCTATGAAGCGGTTTCACTGATGAAATCCCACATCGGAAGAACTCTCACAAAAGGCGTGTTGGGGGATGTGGGCAGCTTCTCCGGCCTTTTCGCCCCCGACCTTACAAATATAAAGGAGCCTGTGCTTGTATCCGGCACCGACGGAGTGGGTACGAAATTGAAAATCGCCTTTATTATGGACAAGCACGACACAATAGGCATCGATTGCGTTGCCATGTGCGTCAACGATATCGTCTGTTGCGGTGCCCGACCCCTCTTCTTTTTGGACTATCTGGCAGTCGGTGTCAACCGCCCCGAAAAAATTGCCCAAATAGTCTCGGGTGTGGCAGAAGGTTGCGTTCAGTCAGGATGCGCCCTCATCGGCGGCGAAACGGCTGAGATGCCGGGATTTTACGATGCGGATGAGTACGACCTCGCCGGTTTTGCGGTAGGAATGGTTGACAGAAGCAAAATTATCGATTCAAAATCTGTAAGACCGGGGGATGTGATCATAGGATTGCCCTCTTCCGGGATCCACTCCAACGGCTTCTCCCTTGTAAGAAAAATTCTCGACGTGGAAAATCGGCAGCTGTCCGTATATGTAGACGAACTTTCTTCAACACTTGGCGAGGCACTGCTGGCTCCCACGCGAATATACGTTAAACCTGTACTGTCGTTGCTTTCACAAGTCAATGTCAAGGGAATCAGCCATATCACCGGCGGTGGATTTTTCGAAAACATTCCAAGGGTCCTTCCTTCAAACTGCGCCGCAAAGATCGAATTGAACCGGTTGGATATACCTCCGATTTTTGAAATACTGAGCAAAGAAGGAAACGTCCCCGAAAGAGAAATGTTCAATGTGTTCAACATGGGGACGGGGATGTGCATCATCGTATCCGCCGAAGACGCAGATAAAGCAATCCGGCAACTCAACAAAATACCCGACGGAGGACTCCTCCCCGGGACTGCACCATCCTCCCCGAATAAGGCAAACGTTATAGGCGAAGTCGTTCCCGGAACAAAAGAGGTGATATTGTGCTGAACATCGCCGTATTGATTTCCGGCGGAGGCACCAATCTCCAGGCATT
>CAYYHH010000026.1:0-2460 GCA_964471645.1 uncultured Oscillospiraceae bacterium | reverse complement strand
GATCCGGCGCCATAAAGCTCGTCATTTCCGACAGGCCCGGAGTTTCCGGTCTGGAACGGGCCGAAAAAAACTCAATACCGACAGAAATCGTCGATCGCAAGGGCCATACACCGGAGGAGTTCAATCGTGCAATATCGGATCACTTGCATAAATACAGTATCCATCTGGTTGTCTTGGCGGGTTTCCTTTCAATATTGGGAAAAGATATCGTAAAGGAATATGAAAACCGTATGATAAACATACACCCTTCCCTGATTCCCTCCTTCTGCGGCGAAGGTTATTACGGGTTGAAGGTACATAAAGCTGCTTTAGAAAAAGGGGTAAAGGTGACCGGTGCCACGGTCCATTATGTAAATGAAATTGCCGACGGCGGTCGCATCATAATGCAACATCCTGTGCCCGTTCATGATGGAGACACCCCGGAGACTTTGCAGAAACGGGTCATGGAAGAAGCGGAGTGGGTAATTCTGCCCAAAGCTGCAGAGCAGATCTGCCGCCTCCTTAGCAGCAACGGCCGATTTATTGAAAACAAGCCCGGCCCCGACCGGATGTCCGATCAGTTACAGCATATTTATCGAAACCCAGGTGAAAGGAAGGTGTGAAATGAAAGTTTACGATATTCACGAATATTTAAGCAATAAAAGTTATCCCGGCAGGGGCATACTTATGGGCACCGACGAAACGGGAAAATACGGAGTGATCGCTTATTTCCTGATGGGCAGAAGCGAAAACAGCCGTAACCGCATGTTCTCAACGGATGGCGACGGTATTCGAACAAAGATTTATGATCCGGCAAAACTTACGGATCCTTCTTTGATAATATATCCACCCGTTCGGGTCTTTTCCCGCAGTACTATCGTCACAAACGGAGACCAAACAGATACCATCTACGATGCCCTGGAGCGATTTGACGCTTCTAAAAACGATTATAAAGGGGGCTTGCTGACAGACGGTCTGGAAAGCACCCTGGCTTACAGAGCATTCTGCGAGGCCCTTGCCACCAGGACTTTTGAACCGGATTCTCCTAACTATACCCCACGAATATCCGGCCTCATGTTTTCTAACGGCGATTTTTCTTCATATCGCCTGTCTATACTTAAAACTGCCGAAGGCAATCCGTCCACCTGCCTCAGGTTTTTCTATTCATATGAAAATAAAATTACCGGCACCGGACATCTGATCCATACTTATCAGGTAAACGAGGATCCTTTACCGTCCTTCGAAGGCGAGCCCCGTCCCGTATCTATCCGCGGAAACATAGATACTTTTACGGCTAATTTGTGGCGAAGCCTGAATGCCGAAAATCGGGTGTCTCTTTTCGTCCGCTACGTTGATTTCAGCAGTTTGATTGCCGAGACCCGCATCATCAACGAAATCGAGCACAAATCACAGGATCTTTAAAACCGCTGATCATAGAAAGGATATTGACAAATGGCACAACTGATTGATTTAAAATACGGTTGCAATCCGGACCAGAAACCGGCGAGAATATTTATAGAAAACAGGGACCTTCCATTGCAGGTGCTCAACGGTAAGCCTGGATATATCAACCTTCTTGACGCTTTTAACGGTTGGCAATTGGTGAGTGAATTAAGGGAAGCCTCGGGCCTGCCCGCAGCAACATCTTTTAAGCATGTGAGCCCCGCCGGGGCGGCATTGGGTATACCTTTGGACGATACCCTCAGACAAATGTACTTTGCCGAAGGCGAAATGACCCCGCTGGCCTGCGCCTATGCCAGGGCCAGGGGAAGTGACCGCATGTCATCTTTCGGAGATTTTATAGCGCTTTCCGATATTTGCGACACTGCTACGGCACGCCTTATTGCAAAAGAAGTATCCGACGGCATCATTGCCCCCGGCTACGAATCCGATGCTTTTGAATTGCTGAAGGCCAAGCGCAAGGGCAGCTATGCGATATTGCAGATCGATAAGGCCTATGTTCCCCACCACATTGAAACAAAGCAGGTTTTTGGCATCAGCTTCCAACAGGGAAGAAATCGCAATCCCATTGATGAATCGATGCTTTATAATATCGTCACAAAGAACAAGGACCTTCCCGCTAATGCAAAGCGTGATCTGGTGCTGGCCCTGATAACATTGAAATACACTCAGTCCAACTCGGTATGTTACTCATACGAAGGGCAAACTATAGGAGTGGGCGCCGGCCAGCAATCCCGCATCCACTGCACCAGGCTTGCCGGCAGCAAGGCCGATCTGTGGCAGCTTCGCCATCACCCTAAAGTGCTGGGACTGGAATTCGCCGAAGGCCTCGGACGGGCTGATAGGGACAACGCAATCGATGTGTTCCTAGGAGAAGACAGTAACGACGTTGTCGGAAATGATGTATGGCATAAGTATTTCGCCGCAAGGCCGGAACCCTTGACTTTCGAGGAAAGAAAAGAATGGCTTAATGACGTGACCGGTGTATCTTTGGCCCGCGACGGCTTTTTCCCCTTCGAT
>CAYYHH010000025.1:8752-11722 GCA_964471645.1 uncultured Oscillospiraceae bacterium | reverse complement strand
CTGTCAGCATCCTAATCCCTAATCCTAATCCTGGTCGGTATCCGTATCCGAATCCAAACCTGAATCCTAACCCTGGGTATCCGTATCCAAACCCAAACTCGAATCCTGATTACTAAACCCGAATCACGGAGTCCCTGTCATAATTCAAATTCGAATCCTAATCCGTATCCAAACCCAAATCCAAATCCAAACCCAAACCCAAATTCTGATTACTAAATCCGAATCACGGAATCCCTATTAGAATCCCAAATAAAACATATAAAACGCAATAAGAAGTATTCCCCCGCCCATGACATATTTCAAAATGTTGCTTAACAGTCCATAGCGTCCGTCAGAAGTGATTCTGCTCACGAAACCCACCGATGTCCCCGCAACAATCACGAGCAAGCTGGTGCCTGCTGAATACAATAAAAGCAACAATATCCCCCTCGGTACATTCCCGCTGCGAGCGACTATCCCAAGCAATACCACAAGCACCGGCGTCGCACAGGGAGATGAAAATATTCCTCCTAAAATACCTGCTATAAGCGCTCCCGGGTACCCGGTCTTCTTTGTTTTGTCTGTAAGATATGTAGACGGAATAAAATCATAAATGCCAAAGGTTTGAAGTGCCATAAGCACCATTAAGACTCCTAGGGCAATATACCAGAATCTATTGGATGTTCCTATAAGTTTACCAAGTAATGCGGCGACTGTTCCCAGAGCGGTAAAAGTGATTGCCATGCCCAATGCAAATGTGAGCGAAAGCCTGAACGATCGCTTTGTATCATTCTCCCCCGACATTCCGACATAGCCGATCACAAGAGGTACGCTCGACAATGCACAAGGGGTAATAGATGTCAGCAGCCCCGCAACCAATGCCAGCACAGGGGCAAGCCAAAGACTTCCCTGTATCAGTTCAGAAAGTACCTGCAACCAATTGTCGATCATTCTTCCATCCCCATTTCCTTCAGTATCTCCAGCATTTGTTTTTCGGTCAGCCCACCTTCATGAGCGGTATATATGTGGTCATCCGTATCCTTATTATTATATATAATCATGCGATATTTCTCCGGGTCAGACGGCTTATAAGGGTCGCCCTCCTTGTCGAAAAAAATCTGAGTCGGAATAACACTTAATGGGAATCCCTCTGCCAAATCCGGGTTCTCCCAGACATCCACGTATTTTATTATCGCCTTTCCGATTTTCTCACGATGGACCTTTTTAAGATCCGGGGCCATTTGCCTACATGGCGGGCACGACTCCGAGCCAAAATCCAAAATAATCGGCAATCCATAGGTTTTTAAATGTTCCAAATCTAATTCTTCGGTAGCCTCCAGCACAAAGTCTGGATTTTCCACATCATAATCCCCTTTGAAAATATCCAGATTTTTAACCACCCAAATACCCGCTACTATCAAAACTATGACAATAGGCATAATGATCTTCGCCTTTGACTTACCTGTTTTATTTTCTACTCCTGTATTTTCCACGGAATTACCCCTTTCCCTTTTCAACTTTCTCTTATATATGTAAATTATAATACCTGTCAAAAACCCTGCGGCTTTTTTATTTATACCCAAACCTTCATCTTTTAGTACCCGTATTATCCCAATAAAAAGTGCTGGTGGCTGTGATAAAGTCACATACGCAGCTTCTGCAGGTGGTATAATATAATATATACCGTAATTCATGGAAATGCACGCTTGCACAGTAATTGAACAGTTGTGGAAATGCATGTTAAAGTTAACATAATAAACGAAGAATTGCAGAAATATAGTTTTGCCATAAATGTGGCTTTGTTATAAAGGAAGAAAGGAAAGCGCAATGAAACGACCGTGGTACAAAAATTTATCACCTTGAATGATAATGCCTTTGTTGCTGGCAGCAGCGCTCCTGTATTCTTATTTTTTCAAATAGGAATCGATTGAGGATCCACCCTTACAGAATAACAAATAGAACCTAAGGAGGATGCAGTATTGAAAAATGTCATTTTATTTTCCAGCAAGACCTGACCCCACTGCAAAACGGCGAAGGAGTTCCTTTCACAAAATAAAATTCATTACATTGACAAGGACATCAATATAGATGCTCAGGCCCGTTCGGAATTAATGAGGAGAGGAGTGACGGGAGTTCCGGCATTTCTTATCGGAGACGAGATGGTAGTGGGCTTAGACAGATCCCGGGTGCTTTCACTGGTCGATCATCGATTAGCAACATGTGAAAAATGCGGTACAAAAATGCGTGTTCCTACTGACAAGGGGAAAATCAAAGTTATTTGCCCCAAATGCGGTAACACATTCACTGCTGCCATGGAATAACCCCCCGTGGCAGCTTTTAAGGATACCGGGCCTTATCGGTCTTCGGTTTAGTTTTGTTTCGATTTAGTTTGGCCTCGGTTCAGTTTTCCGAATCGACTCCCTGTGAAAAATCGATTATTTCGGATGTCGATATTGCAAACCCATTATCCATCTCGTCAATGCCGTCGTCATGAAAACCATCATATGGCACCCTCTTGTCTGCGTGCTCTCTGATGTCCTCAACGCTTTCCGGATCTATGAAGTATTCCCCGTTTTTTCCGACTATGCGATTTCTTGAAAAAGGTGACCTGGTTCCCTGCTGTAAATTATATCTTTCTATGAATTGTGGATCTATAGGCACATTACCGTCGGGCGTTTCCAAATATAATTCTGCCATATTTCCTCCGTCAAAATAAATGTCTTACTTATTATTTTGCCGATAACAGGCAGATTTATACGGTAATATCTGTTTTCTTTACGTTTTTGTGAAAGTTGTAAATATATCATCTATCGCAGCCGGGCCGATACTGTTTGGTCAGGCGGATTAGGGGAAAAGAATTTTGAACTCATTTTTTTACCTCCGAGATCTGTAAGGATACAACCTTTTTGCCACCGTAAACCTCCTGTCTTCCCACCTCATGAAATCCAAACCTTTCGTGAAACTTAAGCGATACGGGATTAGCCGGTTCAA
>CAYYHH010000025.1:0-8742 GCA_964471645.1 uncultured Oscillospiraceae bacterium | reverse complement strand
AATACCTCTTCATAGAGAAGATGACCCAGCCCCGATGACTGCTTGCTTAAATCCACAACTACTCTGTCTACGTACAGAAACTTCGGATAATGATCCCGGAACCAAAGGTAATTCACGCTGTCGTAATCGGCACCTTCGCGAAAAGTCAGGCAAAATGCCAGAATATCGTTACCGGAAACCGCAACCTTAAGGAATTCGGCCTCGGCGTCCAGGCGGATCAATTTTTCACGGTTTAATGGTGAAAGAAAGTGGACGGATTCCTCGTTCATCCTCAAAATCTCTGCAAAATCCTCGCAGACAGCATCCCTTATAATTACATCTTCTATACTTTTTGTTTGCATATTATCTGATCCTCCTTCAACAGTTCATCCAAATATTATATAGTCTTACCATTTAAGTGACATCATATTGAATCTCCGCTTTGTAAACCATCCTGATATCCATAAGAATACGATGGGAAAACATAGAGATATCAACGTCCCGTAAAACCAGCTCACTTCCGAATCTACCTCCAAAAGCCAAACTCCGAAACCGGTGCCGACCCCCAGGATCAATGCCGCAATAGCCAGACTCCCAAAGGGTTTTTTGCTCAACATACCCATGATCAAAACACCGCAAGGGGCTGCGAATAGTATACCGCAAAAGGTGTCTAAAGTGAGCAGTGATATTTTTTCAAGAGAAATTCCAATAAGTGCACAAGTTACACCGATCAGCGCCGCAAACGTGCGGCCGAAAATGAGCCTGTCTTTATCATCGGCATCATCAACGATCCTTGAGGTATATATGTTAAAGGATGCTATTCCCATTATTCCCATCAGACTCGAAAGAACCGTTGTCATTGTAATCGCCAGCATCATAAAGGCGAACAGCATGGTGATCCAAAGCGGAAACTGTTCGAGAAACATTTTACTGGATATTACCGTGCTCAAATTCACGATTCCGTCCAGTTCGAAATTAAGGGCCAGAACCGTATAACCTAAAATAATCGAGCTTATCATAGCTACCGGCATAAAGAGAACGACTCCTCCTATAATAAACGCTTTAACAAAGCTTCTTTCATCGGAAGCAATGTGGGCTCTCAGGGAGTAAGCCGGGTCGATACAAGTCTGGGCAAAGCCCACAATGATGGCCGACAAAAAATAACGTATCCCTCCGATTGCCATATAATTGAATATTTCCGGATTATAATTATTATTATCCGGGTTATTGCTGACATCAATCAATCCTTCATACAGGTATTCTATATTGAATTTCGACAAGATTAAGAAGGCAATTGCTCCAAAGCAAATTGTTATTATGAAAAAGTTGAGAAGATCGTTGTAAAGGACTCCACGGGTACCGCTGAATAAAACAAAAGTGAGGGCTATAATAACGGTGAAAAATGTAACCATCTTAAAGGATATCCCGAATAATCCACTGAATACGAAACCTATGCCAGCAGCCATTTCTACAATGAGATATATGGCTATCAACACCACAAACACGAAATAGATTGTCCTGGTTTTTTCCGAGAATCGCTTCCCGACAAACTCCGTAATAAACGGTGTATCGGGCATCAGCTTGTGAAACCTGAGCAGAATCAATGTCATGAAAAGAAAACCCAGGCCCGCGCCGAATGCATAGGCTATTCCACCCGACAGGCCATATCTGATTCCGGCTTCGGCGGCTCCTATTATAGTGGTAGGCCATACCCAGGAGGAAAAGATGCTGGGCGCAATTAAATAAGCAGAGGCCTTCTGCTCCACAAAAATAAAGCTATGTAAAGTATCCCTATCCGTCCTTTTTTTAGATATCAGATAAACTGCGTATAAAAGAATCGCATATAAAAAGACGATAGAAATTCCGATTAATTGATACATTCCCGTTCCCACCGGCGAGGTATTTTTTATGTCGTAGCCATATTATTGTATCACAATTCTGAAATCTTTGCACAGCCAACAAGGGAAAAATCAACGAGAGAAAATGGCGAGGCAAAGGGCGAAAGAAAAGGCGGCTTTTGAGCCACCTTTTCCGTCAGCTTATTAGTTGATTGAATACTTTAAGATCCGGATCATACTAATACCTTTTAGACAGTTCTTTATAAGTGTCAGGCCTTCTGTCCTTGAAGAAGGTATAGTATTCCACCCTCTTTTCCTTGGTTATGCCCAGATCCAAAGTTGCATGGATTACGCCCTCGACCTCTTCATCCAAGGCCTCTATTACCCTTCCAAGCGGATCGATTATTTTGCTCCTGCCGAACCATCCTAATGTCCTGTCATCGCCGATGCGGTTAGCAGCCACCAAATGCAGTGTGTTGTCAAAAGCTCTGGCCCTTGTCATGAGATCCCAATCCTCCTCAAAGGGCTTCTCCCAGTTGGTGCTGACCACAAGAAGATCAACCCCTTTAAGCGCATAAATCCTTGAAACCTCCGGAAAGGCTGTATCCCAGCAAATTTGAATTCCTACCCTCCCAAAATGTGTTTCAAATACGGGATAGTCGCATCCTGCCCTGCACCACAACTTCTCTGTATCAAAAGGATGGACCTTTCTGTATTGACCAAGCACCTTCCCGTTATCCCCGATGAAAAGCGCAGAATTGTACAGCACATCGCTCATATTCGGATCTCTCTCGGCAAATCCATATACCACGTTTACCTTGTACTCACCGCACAATTCAGAGACGGCCTTTATGCATTTCCCTTCGGGCACAACCTCCGCCATTTCCTGAAACTCTTGCTTTGTACCCTCATAACCCGTAGTTGCCAGCTCAGGAAAAACAATCAGATCAGTATCGGGCCTTGCCTCCATAACCTTTTTTATTTTAGCCAGAATATTTTCCAGATTTCTGTCCACCTCGCCTAAATACGGCCTGGTTTGAACACAAGATACATTAACCATTATTATCCTCCTATCCCTAGTAATCACTTGTTCCTGATGACCCTCGCCAGCTCACCGATTGCCGGTATCCCGATCAACAGCACTCCTATGACGAACCAAGCGTACACACCCCAGAAGTATGCACCTACAAAACCTTCACTTGCCATTTTTATACCTCCTTTGAAGCAGTTACCATGTGAGAAGGCTCATATTCTTTAAGCTTTTTGAAGTCAAACTCATATTTAGTAAACAATGAACCCAATATGACGACCACTGCGGGTAAAAACAGAGCTAACATATTTCCAACAAACCAGTTGAGATCCGGATCCTGGATAATGAGCCATGCGGCTACTCCCGAGCCCAGACCTATGAAGATAGATGCTACAGCCACGGAAGGCGGCGTTCTCTTCCAAATCATCCCTGCTAAAAATGCGCTGGTAGGCGCTGCAAACAGTATTCCGCTGAATATATCCAGTTTGAGAAGCGATACCCCTTCCAATGCTATTGCGGCCACCCCTACGATTGCACCCAATACGAGGGTTATCTTTCGTCCGAAGGCCAATTGTTCTTTTTCGGTGGCGTCCTTTTTTACAACTTTTCTATAAAAGTCAACGGTAAACAGCGCCTGAGCTCCTGCAAGGCAGTTGCCTCCTGTCGTCATTCCCGCCATGAAGACCATTAATACGAAGAATATGCTTCCCAGACCCGTCCCGTACACTAAACTCATTATATAGGGTGCTGTTTGGGATAAGGAATCGAGGCCGGCACCTTCTCCGATCCCCAGCGATATCAGCGAGCATCCAAAGATGTTGCCGCTCAAAATAGGAACCGGCGCCCAGGCGAGCAGGGTTCCGATAAGGTAGGCTCGCAACAATGACTTGGTGCTGATCGTGGCAATGGCCTTTGAATAATAACCCTGGTCGAAAAGCACCTGGCCCATAGCCACTACTGCGGCAACCATCCCATAGCGCAGCGCCACGGTAGATCCCATGTTCAATGCTTCGGGATTATGGTTGACATTGTCCGGGTTGGTGGCAACGTCCATCAATCCGTCATAAATGTTGCTGATCCCCAAGGTTTTAATGACCAAAGGCACTGTTATTACGAAGATGATCGCAATTATAAAGAATTGGATGACATCATTGAAAATCGATCCTCTCAGGCCCGCCTTTGCAATGTAAACAGTTACTATAGCCACAGGGATGAACGCACCTATTTGATAGGGGATATCAAATATCGTGTTAAAAGCGATCCCGATACCGACACCTTGCTCAGTAAACACATAGAGCACGATGCCGACGCCAAAAGCAAAAAATATTGCCGAAACTCTTTTGCCGTAACGTTCCTGAACGAATTCCGTGAATGTGGTACACTTGGGCATTTTGCGCCTCAGCGCTACAACAAGCGGAATAAAAATAAAGAACGGAATACAGGCTCCGAAGGAATAGTTGATTCCACCCGATATTCCGTACCAGGTGCCGGCTTCCGCGGCCCCCATAATAGTAGTAGTCCAAACCCAGGATACCATGACGCTTGCCGCTATCAATGCATATGGTATGTTCCTGCCTGCCGCAACGAAGTCATCGACCCCTTCCATAGGGAATCTCTTAGATACTAATACTGATAGACTGATAAACAGAAATGCGAAAATGGCTAGTATCAAATAGCCTAATCCACCACTGACCATAGACGTACCCTCCTTTGCTGCTTATGATACTTAGTGTTCACTATTGTAAACTATTGTACAACAATGTACTAATATATTAGCACAACAAAAAAAGAGTATCAATACTTTATTGTAAAAATGTTCAGATAATTTGAATTACCGCTCATATCCTCCCAATTCTTGAAGGATCTCATTGAAGGCCTTGCTCTCCAGCACTCGCCGAAATGCCATGATCATATCTGTTTCAAGATATCGCTGGGGGACTGCAAAGTCATATTCTTCATATCCGATAGGGACGAAATCCAAATCCATTACATGGGCTGCGGAATAAACACCTACGCCTACATCGGCGGTTCCGCTTTTTACGGCTGCCGCCACGGCCATATGCGTCGTCATATCTCTTTCGTACCCGGTAATTCTGTCCGTTGCGACATTCTCTTTACCCAGAAGATAATCTGTGAGAATCCGGGTTCCCGAGCCCTTTTGTCTGTTCACAAAAGACACATCCGGCCCGGCCAGATCCTTAACAGAATTAATATTTTTAGGGTTTCCTTTCGCAACGATAAAACCTTGCCGGCGCTTGACACCTTTGATCAACGTAACATTTTCTTTCCCCAGGTACCGTTCTATATACGAGGCATTGTATTCTCCCGTGGATTCATCCAGCAAATGTATCGGGGCGATGTGGGCCTCCCCTCTTGCAAGTGCCAGAATCCCCCCCATGCTGCCTACGTGGGCGGAGGATAGATGATATCCCGATTTCCCGTGCACACTAGCTTCCTTTTCCAATAAATTCGCCAGATAGTCCATGATTAAATCATGGCTTCCAATGGACACTATGGTGTTTTCTATTATACCCATATCTTGTGCTAGTTCGACAGAAACTTCCTCGCCGGCTTCATAACCTTCGCTATTTTTAGGAACGATCAAAATTCCGTCGGCTCTGACCAACGTCATTGTTATTCCGGCCCCCCGGTTCAAAGGTGTTGCAATCAGCTTATCGCCGACTTTACCCAATTTTACTCTGATGTATTCCCTGTGTTGGAGCGATGATATGATACGCCTCGATACTATCGCATCAACTTTTGGCAATTCGACGATTGACGTTCTTTGTAGTAACCGAAATACCGGCCCTACGATTTCTTCAAAGGCCAGAAATGCCGATCCGGGATAACCGGGGACCCCTATTACCGGTTTATCATTTACTATTCCCAGAATAGTAGGTTTGCCCGGTTTGATAGCCAGGCCGTGGAAAAGCAATTCGCCCAGTTCCTCGACTAAATCGGCCGTGAAATCTTTGCTCCCCGCTGAAGATCCCGCATTTATGATTACTATGTGGTTTCGTTCGAGCAGGCCGAGGAGAGCCCTTTTTAAGCATTCATATTCATCGGCTACAGGAGGTACGCGCTCAGAAATGCCGCCCCAGGTCTCCACTATCGCCTTGAACGTCCAGGAGTTGGTGTCAAAGCTTTTGCCTTCGGGCAAGTCGTCGTAACGATCGATAATTTCGTTCCCTGTAGGCATGATACCTACCCGTATTTGCTCATACACCTCCACCCGGGTCACACCGCTGTTCAAAACAGCTCCGATGTCCATGGGTCTTATCCTGTGGTTTTCGGGCAGCACCATCTCGCCGGCCACTATATCCTCTCCTATAGGCCTGATATGCTGCCATGGCGATGCCTGTACTGTAATACTGACGGTACCATCGGGCCGCTCGACCACGTCCTCTATCATGATGACGCTGTCAAAGGGTTCCGTGATCAGGTGCCCGGTATTAATGTACTCAAAATCGACGCCGTGACTGAGGATGACCGGGTTGGCCTCGCTGGCTGAATAGGTCTTTTCGGCAATCACCATAATGCCATCCATAGCCGCAGCGTTATGATTGGGAGCCGAAATTCGCGCAAAAACAGGTTTTGCCGTAGTCCTGCCCAGCGCCTCCCTGATATCTGTTATCTCCGGGGAGATAATCCCATCGAATTCAGAAATTCTGTCTAAATAGAGGTCGATTGCCTCTCCGATATCTGTATTGGAAAGGTAGCGTTTCATTTTATGGTCCCTCCCGCCTGTTCAGGTGTTCTGCATCCCGACAGACAATTTATGTTAATATCCTTTTGCCGTCAAAATTACCTCAACTGACCTGCCTGACTCTATTCCTTCGGAATCCGCCGCTGCAACAACATATCCGTCGGCTCGCATCAACTGAGAGATCGATCCTGATTTTGCCCTTATCGGTGTTGCCGTCCATCCGGCATGATCTTTTTCACTGTTATCCGAAATTCTGTCCAGGCTTACCAACTGGTATGTTTCTCTTCCCTCACCGGCGTGAACATTTTCAGTTATGACAGCATCGACAGTCTGAGGAGAGTCTTCATTTCCAAAATAGTGTTTCTTGATGAAGTTGTTAACAATAACATCATATACAATTATTGCGGACATCGGATGCCCCGGAAGTCCTATTACAGCTTTTGTGCCGACGATCTTATCGCTTCTGAAAACGCCGATAATAGTGGGTTTGCCCGGTTTAATGGCCAAACCGTGAGTTATGATTCCCGGTTTACCGACGGAATCTATTACCCTTGCGGTCATATCTTTACTTCCCACCGAGCTGCCCCCGGATAAAATAACCAGGTCGCAGTATTCCAGTGATTTAACAACCTCCCGCCGATAGCTTTCATATTCATCGGAAATAATTCTTATTGAAGCCACCTCCGCTCCCGCCGCTTCGGCAAAAGCCGCTAAGGCATAAGCGTTGATGTCCCTTATCTGACAGTCCTTTGGGGTCTCTGATGGATCTATCAGTTCATCTCCGGTAGATATTATACAGAGGACGGGCTTTTTATAAACTGCCACTTGTGCCTTGCCGCATGAAGCCAGCAGTCCGATGTCTTTGACCTGAATCCTGTGGCCTTTCTTTAGAAAGAGCTCCCCTGCCTTGAAATCATCACCTATATTCATGAGGTTGGAGTTTGGTGCCGCCGGCTTCCCGACCCCGATCAAATCATCCCCCAGGTTTTCAACGTGCTCCACCATCACCATGGCATCGGCCCCTTCCGGAATCATTCCCCCGGTAGGCACATAGGCCGTTTGCCCGGATGCAACAGTAAATGTTGCAGGGGAACCCATTTCCACCGTTCCCACTACATCGAGGAAAACCGGAACGCTTTCGCTGACTCCGAAGGTGTCGGATCCCTTGACCGCATAACCGTCAACCACCGATCTCCGAAACGACGGAAGATCCATGTCGGCGGCAATGTCTTCCGCCAAGTACCGGCCACGCGCATCTCTGAGGCTTACGGTTTCAACCCGCCTTTCCATATCGGAAAAATAGCTGTCGAGTTTAGATTGCACTTCTTTTATTGTGTCGACTTTCAAAAGTTTCATAACAACAATTCTCCATTGATAAATCTGCGGGTCAAAGGTTCTTTCGGGTTGTTGAAAAGCGCATCGCCTCCGCCAACTTCTACTACTATACCCTTGTTCAAAAAAACTACTCTGTCACATATTCGTTTTGCCTGGGCGAGATTGTGTGTGATGACTAATATTGTAGTTCCCTCATCCCGATTGATTTTCATCAGCATCCTCTCCACCTCCGAGGTGGTGAACGGATCGATGTTGGCTGTTGGCTCGTCCAGGAGCAGCAGTCCGGGCCTGAAGGAAAGGGCTCTGCATAGGGCGACTTTTTGGGATTCGCCTGCCGATAAAGTCCATGCCTTTTGTTTTCTGACTGCGGAAAGGCCCATTTCATCGATTAATTCATCTACCCTCTTACTTGCGGCCTTCTCATTAATATTTCTCAGTTTTAATGGATAAAGGATGTTTTTTTCTGCAGTCGTCCTTATTAAATAAGGTCTTTGAAAAACCATGGTAAGATTACGGGCGGGTATAATCGGGCTCTGATTCTCACCGTATAAAACTTGCCCTGACGTGCAACTATCAAGCCCTGCAACAATGTTTAACAGGGTACTTTTGCCCGCACCATTGGGCCCTATAATCCCACACAATTCCCCCTGTTTAATGGATAGGTCCCCGATATCGAGGACCTTCCGCTCTCCGTAGACTCTTGTTAAATTCTTTATTTGAATATCCATTATGCATGTTTTTCCTGTATATGGTATAGAGATGCGTTTATTGCAAAGGCGATTAGCAATAGAACTATTCCCACGGCAATGGCCCTGTCGTAATTACCCATTCTTTGCAGCTGGGCGATATATGTT
>CAYYHH010000024.1:1140-12117 GCA_964471645.1 uncultured Oscillospiraceae bacterium | reverse complement strand
ATTCCGACTGTGCACGAAGAAGTAATAGAAGAACCGCTAAAGTGGAAAAAATCACATACTATTTTTGTTTGTTCAATGGCTGATTTGTTTCATGAATCCGTATCTTTTGACATTATAGATAAAGTTATGGATACAATTAGCCAAACAAAACAGCATCGTTATCAAATTCTAACAAAACGCTCTGAAAGAATGGTTGAATACTTTAGCAAAAATACGATTCCTGACAATGTTTGGGCTGGCGTGACGGTAGAAGCGGTGGCGACTAAACCTCGGATAGACATGTTAAGAAAATTGAACGCAAGCATTCGGTTTCTATCTTGTGAGCCATTAATTGAAGACTTAGGAGGGCTTGATTTAACGGGAATAGATTGGGTAATTGTCGGCGGTGACCAATGAAACCTGACTGGGTACGTTTTATATTAAAGCAAGCCGATGCACAAAATACAGCATTTTTCTTTAAGCAATGGGGTACTTGGGGTTCTGATGGAATTAAACGTAGCAAAAAAGCTAATGGGAAAGCACTTGATGGCAAAATTATTCAAATGATGCCTGAATTAGCAATGAGATAAAACATTTAGGTTAATGGAAATAGCTGGATAAGTTTTCAATGTCTGTTAAAGTAGTAAGCATTACGGTAGCAAAACAATTTACACACTTTTTACACATTCCTAAAAACCATGTTGGAGGCTACAGGGTACAAATGCTGATATACAGAGGTTTTGAAGGGAAAAACAATTGCTAACCCAGTTCTCAAAGAGATAGAGGAACGCACATACAAACAAAACCAAGCACCGGGCGAAAGTCGGGTGCTTTTTTATAGCAGAACATTGACGAACGTAAAGACGTACGGTATAATGTTGTTAAAGGAGATGGTTTTATGACATCTATAAATGCAACAAAGGCAAGAGAAAACTTATACAAACTGATAACTGAGGTAAATGAAAGCAGTACTCCCATTACAATTACAAATAGTAGAGGGAAAAATGCAGTTCTTTTAGCGGAAAATGATTGGAATGCCATAGAGGAGACCTTATATCTGATGTCTGTACCTGGATTAGCCGAGTCTATAATTGAAGGCGGAAAGACTCCGGTTGATGATTGTATGACAGAAGATGAGGTAGACTGGTAAATGTATAGAATTGTATATACGAAGCAGGCGGCAAAAGATATTCAAAATCTAAAAGGGTCAGGCCTTGCGGTCAGGGCAAGAAAATTAGCGGGAACTATAAAGGATAATCCTTTTATGCAACCACCACCTTATGAGGCCTTGGTGGGTAATCTGTACGGGTTTTACTCAAGAAGAATCAACATTAAGCATAGAATGGTTTACCAAGTGTATAATGAAAAAATTAATATCGATGGCTTGGAATATGAAGGCACAATTAAAATTGTGCGTATGTGGACTCATTATGAAGGGCTAAGGTAACACCAGTTGCCGGCTACAGGTCACAAATGCCGGCATACATTGGTTTTGGGGACAAAAACATTTGGCATCCCAATTCTCAAAGAGATAATATTACAAATATTAACAACCATCAAAACACCAGGCGAATGCTTGGTGTTTTTAATTTAACAGCTTTGCCAAGGTTTTATTTCTAAGAATTCCCAAGCATTGCTGCTTGGGAATTATATTCATGCCGGAAGCACGGTTGTTAGATGCCCCTCTTTTTCAGGGGTCTGGTCCCGGCAATACAATTTTCAAATTCAGGTGATTTTACTTGCTCTGTGGTAAACATGTCATCCTCGGCGAAATATACTTCTTCTTCTTCCTCTTCTTCTGCATTTCCCTCCGAATCATCTTCCGCATCTTCTTCTGAATCTTCTAAATCACTATCTTCGTCGTTAAGATCATCCACTGCGGCGTCTACGGTTCCTGCTCTCATGCACCGCACAAATGGTGCATCTGTGACCACATCCGCTCCAAATTCGATTGGAATCAAAATTCGAAGATTTTGGGTTATCATAAATGAACAAGATTGGTTTTGGTCACTTCCGCATGCGGATTGGGTAGGGACCAAAATTGGCGACCCACAGCATATCGTTGATATCGGGCCGTGGGAAATCTGCGGTGTTACAGTAACCGGAACTCTGATTCTGGCAAACTGTCCTATGATCCTTCTGCAGACCCTGGCGGGAAAATGTTTCATTTGCTCATTAGACAATGCCGATCCCCCCTTATACCGGTAATCCGCATCCAGTGCAAAGATCTACCCCGGATGCTGTGCCGCAGAGAACCGTAGGAGTTCCTGTAACAGCTTCGGCTCCAAATTCAATAGGCACTGTCGTGCAAAGGTTTTGCGTAATGGTAAATGTGCAGGTCCCATTTGGAACGCCGGGGCATGTGGAGATCCCCGGTGTAATAACGGGGGCGCCGCAGCATAAAGTTGTCGTAACACCCGGTGTTGCAAAAGGGGTCACTACCACAGGGACACAAACAGATGAAGTTTGATACCCGGTGGCGGGACATGTGACGACCTGTCTTGGCTCTATATTATTCAAAGTTGACATTATTCAACCTCCAATTTTCGTTTTATATAATTTATGCCGCAACTATTTCCAATGTGACAATAATCGCCAAAATGTGTAGCGGTTAATAGCATCAATTGGATTTGGTTGTGTTCGGTTCCCGGTACCAATGGCTGTCCGGCCGTGTTCGGCACTTGATACCAACTGCTATTAGTCTGTGTTTGGTATTTGATACAAATAGCAACCAGCTTGTTCTTTTGTGGAATTAAGGATGACATTTTTCTCGCCCCTTTCACGCGAGACAATTCTCTCACTTAATTCTACCACGTAATCCTTCTTAGATTAAGTTCCGGCGCCTCGTCTACTGTGGAACTTACTTTGAGAATTTACCGAGCAAGAAAAAAATGGACAGGTTATATTGTTTATTTTAGAAATATGAGGTAAAATTGTAATTCATAAGGTCAATATAGCCTCGGCATCAACCGCCGCTGCAATGGGGAAAGGAGAGCCATAATATATTTCTATTATGCAGAACTAAGTTATGAAATTCAAAATGTTCCACAACAGCATCAATGTTTTCAATCTCGAGCGCTCGTTGAAATTCTACGACGAGGCACTCGGTCTGAGGGTCGTCCGGGAAATCGACGATCCCGAAGGAAATTATAAACTCAGGTTTTTAGCCAACGATGAATCAAGCCATCAACTGGAACTAACTTGGTTAAAGGATCGAACTGAACCCTATGATCTGGGGGACAACGAGTTTCACCTGGCCTTCGAGACCGACGATTATGAAGGCGCTTACAAAAAACACAAAAGCATGGATGTGATTTGCTTTGAAAACGAGAAAATGGGTCTCTATTTTATATGCGACCCTGACGGCTACTGGCTGGAGATCCTGCCGAGATAGCACCGCATTTACTAAAGCTAACACGTACCACCGGATAAGAAAAGGGATTATAAATGGAAATGGAAATCGTAAGCGTCAGGAATTCAGTAGGCATGGTTCTTTGCCATGACATCACCAAAATTGTGCCGGGAGAATTCAAAGGCAGGTTGTTTAAAAGAGGGCATATAATTACTGAGGAGGACATTTCCAGGCTTTTAGATGTAGGAAAAGAAAACATCTACGTATGGGACCCGAAAAAGGGCTATATACACGAAGACGATGCGGCTGTTCGGATAGCAAAAGCGGTGGCAGGCAGGAATGTGTCAATGACGGATTCCTCAGAGGGAAAGATAGAATTCGTATCGGTGGCGGACGGGCTGCTGACGATAGACCGCAGCAGACTGGAGGCTATAAATAACATCGACGATGTAATGGTGGCCACCATCCATGGAAATCAAACGGTAAGCAAAGGGAAATTGCTTGGCGGAACCAGAGTAATACCGCTGGTAATACAAGAGAGTCTCTTGTCCAAAGCCGAGGCGGTCTGCAATTCTCCGATTGTGGAAGTACTTCCTTTTCAAAACTGGAAGGTCGGCCTTATAATAACGGGAAGAGAAGTATATTCCGGCAGGATTGAGGATGGCTTCGGGCCGGTGGTCGAAGAAAAATTGAAAAAATTGAACTGCACTGTTATAGCGAAGACCTTCGTTCCTGATTGTATTGAGACTACATCACAGAAAATCCTGGAATTCAAAGACAAAGGTGCCGATTTAATAGTTCTTACAGGGGGTATGTCGGTAGATCCCGATGATCTCACTCCCTCTTCCATCAGAGCAGCCGGAGGAAAAACTGTTGTATATGGTGTACCTATACTACCCGGCGCCATGTTCATGCTGGCATACATAGGCGACACGCCAATTGTGGGCCTGCCGGGATGTGTCATGTACCACAAGGCAAGTATATTTGATTTGGTTATCCCCAGGCTCGTAGCGGGCCAAAAGGTAACTGCCGCTGAAATTAAAAAATTGGGATACGGGGGGTTTTGCTTAAAATGTCGGGATTGCATATACCCTGATTGTGGTTTCGGTAAAGCTTAACGGCATGGGAGAACCATAGGTGTCAAACGAGAATAAGGAGGCTATTTTTCCTCAAAAGTGGCCTCCACCTCTTTTATTCTGGCAACTAATTCTTCCGAAAGGTGGACTTGCCCGCACACGGGGCAACGCAAGACCTTGTGTCGAAAATTATGGTCAAGATAACTAAAATGAGCATTTTCCAAAACCAGATCCACATTGCATTTATTACATATCCGTTTCAACTTTTTTTCCATTCCAAACAGCCTCCAGATCGATTTGCATTCTATGTGAATACGCATTTAGCAGTTCAAAGCTATCCCCATCTTTTCTGTACTCTACCCAATAGGTCATGTGTCCAATTCTGCGATATCCGCTGAAAGTATCCCTTTCCGCCAGTTTTACCTTACGACCCGAGGCCTCGCAAAACTCGATTACTTCTTTGATTTCTTCCTCGAGGATGCGCTCTCTATTCAACTTAGCGCTTATATCCGCACCCAACTTAAGATCGATGTTTCTCTGTAACCCTTTTTCCATGGTTTCTTCTCCCCAATAATCTTTTAGCAACCGCTTTTTCAGTATTTTCCGGTTTTCCCTTCGCTCAGTGACAGTAGGAAGCACTGCATTGTCTTTAGTGTTCCCAATGCCAAAAAGTATGTCCAAAATATGAATGCATCTCTTGCCGGCACCTAAAAAAGAATCACGACAGTTCACGCAATAAGTTATATATGGGTTATCGCTTTCATTGATCCTCCTGTCTGTCACAAAATCCGCAAATTCAGGATTCGCAATGGAAACATGGCCTCCGTAACTACAGCACGATGGATAAGCTTCCTGTATTGGAAGGGGTTCAAGGGTAAAGCCCGCTTCTTTTACTAGGTTACGGACACATGATCTGAGACCTTCATTTCCCGAAACGGCACAAGGGTCGAATATGGACCAGACCTCGTCTCCCTCCCCCTCGTCAGGGGTAAATCCGCTTTTGTCCTTGGCGGCATATGTAGCGGCATATGCAAGCCGCCCCCTTCCCCCTTTCGCAACAGGTGTTATGCCCCCCTTTTCCTCAATAAATTCATAGAGCGATATTGTCTCGGCTTCCGGCAGGAATTCGGAAATATTGTTAATGCAGCTAGGGCAGGCAACCACCAGCTTCGGTTTACCTAATTTCATCCAATCATCCCTTAACCTCTCGATGGTTTCGTTGTGTTTTTCCTCGTTGCCGGCCCACTTTACCGGGGTACCGCAACATTTCAAAAATATGGCCATGGAAGGCTCTTTACCTAAAAGCCAGGCATATGTATCACTTACATAACGAGGTTCAGATGCTCCCAATTGACATCCGGGGAAGAATGCGAAGTCCGCTTTTGAAACACCCGGCGGTTTTCTTACCACTGCAGCAAATTCTCCGTCTGCAAATTCCATGTCCCGCAACCAAAACTCATGAAAAGCCCACGGCATCCTGTTCAACTTATGCAATTCTTTACGTGCCTGCAAAAACATACTGTCCATATCTATTTTTGCCGGACAAACATCATCACATAGCCCGCAATGAGTACAGATATTTATTAATCTTTTTGCTGGCTGGGCTTTTACATCTGCTTGTCCCTGGTGCATTGTGGCTTGTACCTCGTCTTTGATCCTTAGAGGCCATTTCCCGGTATATGCTACCAGATCACAATAAATTTTACACGAATCACATTGGCATTTCAGGCATCGATTTACCTCATCAGATACATCTTCCTGTTTTATTTTGCCATCGCTGTCAAGGGCGGGCCCGGAACTAATGCATGCCTTTGAAGGATCTATCCTGACCTTGGTCGTCCTTTGATCGTAGGGGTAGTTCAGGTTGCCTGTCTTTAAAAAAATCTCAATGGCCAATGCTGTATCGATTCCGTCGGCCAACGCCTCCATGGTATCTTTCCCCGTTAAGGATCCACCGGCGACATAAGCCATTTCTCCCTTTACCATATGCCTACCCGTCCCATCCATAAGCCCAAAATCATTTCCGTTGGCACCTGTTGCAACATAAACCGCCTCGAACCCTTGTGAGGTCAGCTCCTCTATATTGGATACCTCCGCGTTATAGTGTATTGAGATGTCCTCTTGCTTCAATTGCAGATCGAATTCCTTCGTAAATATTTCAGGCGTTAACCCCCCTGACTTCGGGGTCCCGTCCGCAATATCCCAAAGGTGTCCCCCTATTCGGTTAGTCGCTTCAAAGACCTCCACTACATATTTTTTAGATGCCAGTCTCAGGGCACAAGCCAGCCCGCTGATGCCGCCACCGATCACGGCAACTTTTCTGCCTTTTCCGGGAACGTTATAGCAAACGGGTTTTTTGTTTTCAGCCTGCTGAATAACGGCCCTCTCCAATCCGCGAATCTCTATAGCGCTGCCGCCATATTCCTTTTCCCCCCTGGGGCATTGGTTTTTGCACGGTTCTGTGCATAATGCAGCTACGATGGCCGGAAAGGTAACCGCGTTGCGGTATGTATTATAGGCAGCATTGAAAGCACCCCGCCCGGTTTTTTCGACGAAATCGATAATATCCACGTGAAAAGGGCACGAGGCCTGACAAAAAGGTACTTCCTTCTGTATGCAGTTATTAAATTGTTCGAAGAATTTCTCCATATGCTTAATCATCCTGTTTCAGCTTATAAATGTAGCTGCAAATGTCATCCCTATTTCAGTTTCTACTTTGATGTAGTTCTAATTCTTATTTCAGTTTCGATTTAAATTTCGACTTTGAAATGTAGTTGCTGTTTCTTATTCCTGTTTCAGTTTCATGTTGTACTGATTCTTATTTCAGTTTCTAATTTGAAATGCAGTTGCTGTTGCTGATTCCTATTTCAATTTCGATTTTGATGTAGTACTGATTCCTGTTTCAGTTTCTACTTTGATGTAGTTCTAATTCTTATTTCAGTTTCGATTTAAATTTCGACTTTGAAATGTAGTTGCTGTTTCAGTTTCATGTTGTACTGATTCCTGTTTCAGTTTCGATTTTGATGTAGTTCTAATTCCTGTTTCAGTTTCGATTTAAGTTTCGGCTTTGAAATGTAGTTGCCGATGTTATTTCTATTCAGGTGTTAACGATATAATTAATTTTAGCACGGGAATACCCTTAAATCAATTGATCATAATAGCCGCATGCGGTATCGGTTACCAGAATATCAAAAAGTATCCAAAAAGCCACTGTTGCGAAACTTCCCCTTTGGACGCTCCCAAGGATAAGTGAACCCATCGCCCAAATGTAATCAATGCGAGCGATAGTAATTGTGAGTAATTCAGCGGTCAGGCACTTCCGGGGATGCCTATATCAATTACTTCCGCCGTCAGCAGTTCAGCAAGAGGTGCACTTAGGCTGTCAGTATTTCAGCAAGGGGGCACTCGCGAGGGCAGGGAGTAAAAACTCAGTAATTTGGTGTTTCCCGCTCAAAATTTCAATTAATTTAAAAATCATCAATCAAAAAAGCTATTTTTGTAACAGAATTTCAAGTAATTTAAAATACTCTTCAAGCAATTTCCAGTTAGGCTTCAATTACTTGAAAAATTGCTACGAAATCGTCATTTTACTTCCGAATTCTTAAATTAATTGAAATTCTGCTCTTTTTGCCCATGCGGGAGTGAACGGGAGTGAACAGTGACGCAGTTACACGCAGTTGCATGTGGTAACGTTATACTAGGGTCAAACAAATGGCGATCCCCCGTCGGAACCGCCATTTGCCTGACAACTAATCGATCAGCGTGTCTTTTCAATCAGTGAATCTTTTGTTGAGTCTTTTTTAAATCCCTGGGCCTTTCATTCCTTCATTGAATCTTTTTTGAAATCCCTGGGCCTTTGAATCCTTCATTGAGTCTTTTTTAAATCCCTGGCCCTCCGGATCCTCCTTTGAGCCGTTACTTCTTTAATCATTGTGCCGGGAATATTCCCGTCTACTCAATCGGGTTCGCCTTTATGCCTTCAATTTCTTCCTGCAAATCTGATCCCAGGAAGTATTTTTTAGGCGGTTCAATCTTGCCACCTTTTGCCAGAATATCCAGACCGGCCTTTATTTTACCGGGTGTAGCCGGCAGTTCGTAAATTCTTACGCCGCAGGCATTATTTATGGCGTTGATTACAGCTACATGGCCTGATGACTGGTATGCTTCCGATGCTCCCGAAGATCCGAAAGGATTCTTTTTCCGTTCGGTAACAAGGTGGATAATATCGAATTTATCAGGTATATCCTTGATCTGCGGAATGCCGGCACCTGCTATGTTATTATGTTTTTTAACATCATCGTAATTTTCAGACAGTGCATAGCCGATAGAATGCGACAGTCCACCGTAAGCCTGACCATTGACGGAAGCCAAATCCCCGATAGCTCCCACATCATCTACGCATGTGTATCCGATAACTGTAGCCTTTCCGGTAGCAGTATCCACTTCAACTTCAGCAAGGAAGAGGGCGTAGGTGTATTCAGGTGTCGGATTACCTTTCCCTGTATTGGGATCGAGATCGCAGAGATCGGGATCGGAGGGATTTTCATACTGCGCTTCGTACTTGGTCGGAATACCTTCTGCCACCATTTCTTCGTAGGTCCTGAAGGTTCCGTCAGGTTTTTTCATTGCATTGATTAGCTTTTCAGCCGCCATGTTGGTGGTTACGCTGTTGAAGAAGTGAGAGCGTGAAGATGCGCTGGATCCTGAGTCGGGGCAATGCTTGCTGTCATTCTGGATAAGTACGATATCGTCCAGGGCCACATCTAATGGTCTGAGGGCTTCGTGGGTAACGTGCAATGAACCTATGTCACCGCCTTGGCCCTGATCTTGCCAGGTATCGTACTTCACAAACTTTCCGTCCTCCCTCAGTTCCAAGGCGACGGTGCACTGGTCACCGGTCCCTTCTGTCACGTTATAACCGCCCCATGATAAGCCCACACCTCTGCGCTTTTCCGGTGTGTCCGCCGCTTTAGCTTCGGCCACCGCTTTTTCATAAATAGGCTTCATAGTTTCCATGATTTTTTCCATGGGATAATCTACATATGGATATTGATTGACGTTAAGATCCCCTTCTCTCGCAATGTTTCTCCACCTGATTTCAAAAGGATCCATGCCGATTTTTTCTGCCATCATATCCATCAGGGACTCGGAATTCATGTAAGCCTGAGGTGAACCGTATCCCCTGTAAGCGGTGCCGTATGCATGGTTGGTAGTCGCCACCCTTCCGAGCCCTTGGCAGTTGGGGACATTGTAGGGGAAGAATGTAAAACGCGCGATGCGGAATGTCAAGTCATCGCCCAATTCGTTGAAACAACCGTGATCCAAACCCGTATCCCATTCTGCAGCGATTATCTTGCCGTCGTTATCACAGGCAAGGCGACCGTTGCTGTGAGAAGGCGCCCTTTTTCCAGAGAATGCCATAAACTCGTCGTAGGACATTGAGAGGGCTACAGGTCTGTCATCGCAGCACAGGCATGCTATCGCAGCCATTGCGTAAGAGGCGGCGGCAATTCCCCAACCAAAGGTTGCCCCGGTGGGGTTTTCTATAACGCGGATCTTTTCGGCGGGAACACCTGTAGCTGCGGAGATATCAACGATGTTTGCATAGATAAACTGTGATTTGCATTGAACGGTCAACATGCCGTCATCACCCCAGTAGGCCTGGACCGTATCTCCTTCGATGGGCATATGAGGCTCCCTGGTCGTGTAAAAGCTGCCTTCAACAACATGGGGGGCGTTCTCCATCAGGCTTGCCACATCTTCCCCTTTGATCGTAGGCTGCATTGACCATACGTTAGGATGGTCGGAGTGGATTCTCATTGCATCAGGCATTGCGGCGTCCAGATAGTTCAGGTATTCGGGCAGTTGTTCGTAATCGATCGTGACCTTAGCGGCAGCCGCCCTTGCGTTCTCCTTCGTATCGGCAACAACTAAGGCGACTACAGCACCGTAAGAGACAATCTTATCCTCAGACAGCAATAAGTGTGTTGCTTCTGTTGCAAGGGTCCTCGGAGTAAAGGTATACCATGCCAGGCGGTTGCTTCCACCTATCTTCTTAACGTCCTCGGCTGTGATGACTTTATAAACACCGGGCATTTTCTCGGCGTCTTCCGTGTTTATCTTCAATAGTCTGGCATGATGCGTGATTTTGGGTTGAGCCATTGCCACATGCAGGGTGGCGGCAGGCATTTTGAGTTCGATGTCATCGCCGTAATCGGCCGCAGACCTTTGCAAGAGCGGCAGGCCTGACAAGGGGTTTTCCATAAAGATCAAGATCGCCATCCTTTGGGGCCGCAATCATAATATCCTCGATTGCACATTCGCCTCTCATGACTTTGGCTGCGGCCATAACAGCGTCCACTAATTGTTTGTAACCTGTGCAGCGGCAGATATTTCTGTGCTTTTGGAACCAGTCTCTTACCTCTTCCCTGGTGGGGTTTGGGTTTTCTTCCAGCAAGCCGTACGCTGATACGATAAAACCCGGGCTGCAGAAGCCGCATTGAACAGCGCCGTAATGCATCCATGCAACCTGCAGCGGATGGAGGTAGTTAGGAGCGCCGATTCCTTCAA
>CAYYHH010000024.1:0-1130 GCA_964471645.1 uncultured Oscillospiraceae bacterium | reverse complement strand
GTACTCTTCAACGGTGCTGATCTTCTTTGTGCAGGAACGTATAACCTTGCCGTCCAAAATAACGGAGCAAGATCCGCAGACACCGGTTCCGCAGCCGACTTTTGTCCCCGTGAGTCCCAGGCGTCTGATTACGGAAGCCAACGTATCTGTTGCAGGGTCACAGATAAACATACGGTCGGCACCGTTGATGTTCAAGGTCATTTTTCTTAACTTCATAAAATCCTCCCTTATTCTCTTTTGATGTTTGCGTGTTTTTTCCCATACAAACTATAACTCTTTGGAGCACTGTTTGTATCTAACTTATACCATGATTTAACAAACTTTTCAATAGTTTTGATTACTCTGAAAACGTTTGACAAAACCGAAATCCAAGGCCATAATTTATAATAAAAGTCATTTGCCGGCCAGGTGCCGGCTAAAGGAGGATCTCATTATGGGATGTGGCGGACACAATTGCGACTCACACGGTGAACAGCTGAACGACATTGTAAAAGAATATCGCGATTCAAAGGAAAAGGGGAAGTCATGCAAGTTGTTCGAAAATCCGGTATTCGATACTATTTTCGGCGGTGCTATAAGGCCGGGGGGACTTAATGTAACAAAAAGAGCAATGGAGCTATGCAATTTCAAAAATGGTGCAAAAATTCTGGATGTGGGATGCGGTTACGGGGTCACCGTTAAGTACCTTCAGTCAAATTATGAAGTTGAAGCAATCGGAATAGATTTGTCGGCTTCATTGCTGGAAAAAGGAAAATCAAGAAATCCGGAGCTTGACCTGGTTTTCGGCGATGGAGAAATGCTGGATTTTCCGTCTCTTTCCTTTGACGGTGTCTTTATGGAATGTGCTCTTTCGCTTATGGATAATAAAACCGAGGCGTTGCACGAAGCATATTGTGTGCTGAAAAAAGGCGGAAAGCTGGTCATAAGCGATTTTTATTTAAAAGAAAAACAAGATGACCCAAGTACAAAAACAAAACCGTTCAAAAGTTGCATAAACGGTGCATCAGAACCCGAAGAGCTGGAAAATATTCTTTCTGATTTAGGCTTCAAAGTTCTATATTGGGAAGATAAAAACAAGGAATTAAAAGAATTTACCGCTTCAATTATTATGCACTACGGCTCAATCGACG
>CAYYHH010000023.1:809-12172 GCA_964471645.1 uncultured Oscillospiraceae bacterium | reverse complement strand
GCATAATTAATTATAAAGAGACAATTAACTATGAACACAATCAACCATAAACACAATAAACTAAGGATCCAAACAAATCAGCCATAGCATAATCGGCCGCAGGCATAATTAATTATAAAGAGACAATTAACTATAAACAAAATTAACCATAAACATAATTAACATTAGGAGGATTTAACATGAACTTAGTAACACCGGAAGCATTTGTGCTTGGATTATCGGCTATCGGAGCTGCATTCACTATGATCTGCGCCTTGGGTATCGGTATTGGCCAAGGTTTGGTCGGTATGAAGGGTGTAGAAGGCGTATCAAGGCAGCCCGAAGCGAAATCTGACATTCTTCAAACCATGCTGGTAGGACAGGCGGTTACCGAAACCACTGGTATCTTTGCTTTCATAATCAGCATAATTCTTCTCTTTGCAAATCCATTTATTGGGATGCTGTAGGATCAATCTGCAGATGCGGCATGAAAACAAAATTCATGACAGGCAGAAAGTAAAGGGAGGTGCAAAGGATGGAGATTTATACAAATTTAATTGAGTTCAACTGGACTCTGCTGTTTATTTGGTTAACGGTCTTAGTCTTATATTTGATTCTCAAACATTTTTTCTTCGAGAAAGTACATGGTTTTATGGAGGCCAGGACTAATCAGGTCAAAGAATCTTTCGAAAATGCCGATCACGTAAACCTATTGGCAGAGGAAAAGCTGGATACTTATAATAAGAAACTCGCTGAAATAGAGGGCGAAGGCCGGGAGATCATAAAAAATGCCAAGGTCCAGGCTGATATGCAGGCAAAAAGCATCCTGGATGACGCGGGCAAAAGGGCACACCAGATCATCCGTCAGGCAGAAGAAGAGATTGAGAAGAAAAGACTGCAGGCCATCAGTGATATGCGCACACAAATAGCTGATCTGGCAATGCTGGCGGCAGAGAAAGTATTAGAGCAGCAACTTGACGATTATCGCCAGGACGAGTTGATCGATCATATAATTACGGAAGCAGGTAAGTCGGCATGGCAGAACTAACGAAAGAACTGGTTTTTGGGAAAGCCTTATTAAAAGCTGCCCAGGATGCGGGCAAAACTGATGAGATTCTGGTAGATGCTGAAAAGATCGTAGAAATCTTTACTAATGAAAGCGTTTTTTATCGTTTTTTCTGCTCGCCTTCTGTTTCGAATGAAGAGAAGAAATCGGTAATTAATCAAATTTTCGGCGGACAAATGGAACCGGAATTGATAAATTTCCTGATGACACTTATTGACAGGGACGGAGAAACCTTAATAAAGGAAGTCGTCCGCCAATACCGTATTTTGCTTGACGACAGTCAGGGGATTTCGACCGGCATCATATATTCAGTTACTTCGCTTTCGGAAGACAGGCTCAAGGCGTTCGAGCACAAGCTTGAGTCTCAATTAGGCAGAAAGGTCAGGCTTCTCAACAGAATAGACACCTCACTTGTGGGAGGCGTACGCATTTTCATCGAAGGGCAGCTATTTGATGTCTCTATTAAAAAACGACTGTCCGATCTGGCGGAGCGCCTGAAGCAGAGAGCAAAGGAAGAAGTAGAACAAGAGACCGACAACAAACAGGATTCAATCGGTAAGGCTATTGAAGAAGAAATCAGCAAACACCAAAACGAGCTGGCCTATACTTATTACGGTACAGTCACCCAGGTAGGAGATGGCATTGCCAGAGTTTTTGGTTTGGATAATTGCATGTCCGGCGAACTTTTAGAATTCCCCGGGCATGTTTTAGGCGTGGCACTCAATCTGGAAGCAAGCAATGTGGGCGCCGTTATTTTGGGTCCGGACTCGGAAATAAAAGAGGGCGATTTGGTTAAGCCCACCGGTAAAGTTGCCCAGGTACCCGTTGGAGACGCACTTATTGGACGTGTCGTCAATGCCTTGGGTCAGCCTATCGACGGAAAAGGACCCATCAGGACCGATAAATCCAGATCCATCGAAAACCAGGCGCCGGGGGTGCTCCACAGAAGGTCGGTTTACCAGCCGTTACAGACAGGGATCAAAGCCATAGATTCAATGATACCCATAGGGAGGGGTCAGAGAGAATTGATCATAGGCGATAGGCAAACGGGTAAAACCGCTATAGCCATAGATACTATCCTCAATCAAAAAGATGAGGATGTGATCTGCATCTATGTAGCGATAGGGCAGAAAAAATCCACCGTCGCTCAGTTGGTGCAGACCTTGGAGGGCAAAGGCGCTATGGCGTATTCTATTGTGGTTTCCGCAACAGCCAGTGAGGTTGCACCGCTTCAGTATATTGCACCATATGCCGCATGCGCCATGGCAGAAGAATTTATGTATCAGGGCAAGCACGTGCTTATAATATATGATGACCTTTCCAAACATGCAGTAGCCTATCGTGCTATGTCACTGCTGCTTCGCAGGCCTCCCGGAAGGGAAGCCTACCCGGGCGATGTATTCTATCTTCACAGCCGCCTTTTGGAAAGGGCCGCCAAGCTCTCCGATGATTTGGGCGGAGGATCGATAACGGCATTGCCTATTATTGAAACTCAGGCCGGTGACGTTTCAGCATATATTCCTACAAATGTGATTTCAATAACGGACGGACAGATTTTTCTTGAATCGGAACTGTTCTTCTCCGGTCAGCGTCCTGCCGTCAACTCGGGGATTTCGGTTTCGCGTGTAGGCGGCGATGCCCAGATCAAGGCAATGAAAAAAGTATCAGGAAAAATTCGTTTGGAATTGGCTCAATACAGGGAGCTGGCAGGGTTTTCGCAATTCGGTTCCGATCTGGACAAAGACACCAAAAAGCGACTTGATCACGGTCGGGTTTTAATGGAGGTCTTAAAACAAGGCCAGTATTCCCCCGTGAAAGTTCAGCACCAGGTTATGATAATATTTGCGGCTTCCAATGGATATCTGGAAGATATTCCGGTAAGTTCTATCGGAAGGTTCGAACCCGAATTTTATGAGTTTATGGATATCCACTATCCGGAGGTCGGTTTAGGAATCAAATCCAGCGGGAAACTGGAAGAGAACACGGAAACAATGCTTCGTGCCGCAATCGTCGATTTTAAAAAGGAATTCGGCAAAGCTTTCGCCGGATAATAAAGACTGAAAGGAGAAAGCGCTATGGCGGGAAGCAGTATCAGGGATATCAAGCGAAGAATAAAGAGTATAAGCAGTATGGAGCATATTACCAACGCCATGCAGCTTGTTTCTTCGGCAAAACTGAGAAGGGCCAAAAAAACATTTGAGAAGAGTCAACGGAACTTTCATTATATTACCGAATCTATTGAGGAAATCTTCTACAATACCGAGGGAATACCCGGACTGTATCTTCGAGGCAGCAGGGAAATAAGACGGACCGCGTATATAGTGGTCACCAGTTGCAGGGGGCTTTGCGGCAGCTTTAACGGAAATGTCATAAAGCATACCCAAAAGCTGATCAGCGAATATGAGCACAGAGAAGAACCGCCGCTGATCGTTGCGGTGGGAACCAAGGGCAAAGATTATTTTCTTCGAAGAGATTTTGAAATAATCGGCGAGTACTGCATGCCTCCCGAGGATATTACCTTTGCCGAAACGCAGGAAATCAGCAGGCCGATACTTGAAATGTATAACAGGGGCGAAATAGATGAAATAGTTTTAGTTGCCACTGCCTTTATCAGCAGCCTTGAGCAAAAGGTATATCATAAAACGATTCTTCCTTTTGAAATAAAGGGGGATCCTTATTCTCATAAGGTATACAAAGACGTAGAGTATGAGCCGTCAGCCGAAGAAGTTTTCAATTATCTGGTGCCGAAGTACGTAGAGATAATGGTATACAATTCCATTATAGAATCGGCGACCTGCGAGCATGCAGCAAGGCGGATAGCAATGGAAAGCGCCACGGATAATGCCAACGAAATGCTGGCTGATTTGACCCTGACCTACAATAGGACCAGACAGGCGGCCATCACTAATGAAATTTCAGAGATCGTAGGCGGGGCCGAGGCCCTGTCCTAATTTAAGGAGGTAGCAGTGTGGGTGAACGCATAGGAATCGTCCATCAGATCATCGGACCTGTAGTAGATATCAAATTCAGTCCGGAGGAGATGCCTGAACTGTTAAATGCTATCAGGATACCTTACCGTGACAGGGATATAGTGGTTGAAGTTGCCCAGCATATAGGCGACGACGTAGTAAGGTGCGTTGCCCTGTCATCCACCGACGGTTTGACAAGGGGAATGAGAGCCAGAGATACAGAGGGACCTATAAGCGTCCCCGTAGGAAATGAGGTATTGGGTAGATTATTCAACGTTATAGGGGAGACCATTGATGAAAAAGGCCCCTGTGAAACAGAGAGGAAAATGCCCATCCATAGGGCGGCACCATCCTTTGAAGAACAGGACACATCGTCACAAATATTCGAAACCGGTATTAAGGTCGTGGATTTGATAGCTCCGTATACAAGGGGAGGCAAGGTCGGGCTTTTCGGCGGAGCAGGTGTCGGAAAAACGGTTTTGATCCAGGAGCTGATAAATAATATAGCCAGGGAACACGGCGGAATTTCCGTGTTTGCCGGTGTCGGCGAGAGAACCAGGGAAGGAAACGATCTTTACCATGAAATGATAGATTCCGGGGTAATCGATAAAACCGCTATGGTTTTCGGGCAGATGAACGAGCCTCCCGGGGCCAGAATGCGAGTGGCATTGTCAGGTTTGACCATGTCCGAATACTTCAGGGATGAACTGGGCCAGGACGTTCTGCTGTTCATAGATAATATTTTCAGATTCACTCAGGCCGGTTCGGAGGTATCCGCCTTGCTCGGCCGTGTTCCCAGCGCGGTGGGTTACCAGCCTACATTGGCAACAGAGATGGGCCAGCTTCAGGAAAGGATAACATCTACTAAAAGAGGCTCTATTACATCGGTGCAGGCTATTTATGTTCCCGCAGACGACCTGACCGACCCGGCGCCGGCTACGACCTTCGCTCACCTTGATGCCACTACGGTATTATCACGGGCCATCACAGAGCTGGGTATTTACCCCGCCGTTGATCCGCTGGAATCCACATCCAGGATCATGGATCCTCTCATACTCGGCGATGAACACTATTACACGGCCAGAGGTGTTCAGGAAGTGTTGCAGCGCTATAAGGAATTGCAGGACATTATAGTCATACTTGGCATGGATGAATTGAGCGAGACGGACAAACTGATAGTGTCGCGCGCAAGGAAGATTCAGAGATTCCTGTCCCAGCCTTTCCACGTAGCTGAGCAGTTTACGGGGACCCCCGGAAAGTATATACCGCTGAAGGAAACGGTAAGAAGCTTTAAAGAAATCCTCGACGGCAAGCATGACCATATACCCGAATCCATGTTCCTCTTTGCGGGCGGCATAGATGAAGTGGTAGAGAGGTTTGAAAATAGCAATGTCTAATACCTTTAAATTAGAAGTAATAACACCTGAAAGGCTGTTTTATGAAGGCGAAGTCGAGATGGTCATCGTGCGTACCCGTGCGGGTTACGAAGGTTTTTTGGCGAACCACTCCTGGGCATGCAAGCTGCTAGGTACCGGCATAATGAGAATAAAAGAACCCGGCGCAAAGGAGTTTAAGCAAGCTGCTATAACCGGTGGCTTTATCGATGTAAAAGGCAGGATTACGATCTATGCCGATGCTGCCGAATGGCCGGAAGAAATCGACCTGGACCGCCAGGAACGAAAGCTTGAAGAGGCCAGATCAAGGCTGAAAGAAAATAGCGATGAAAGGGAAATACAGCTGGCTAAGCTGTCCATCGAAAAGGCTTTGAACCGCGTCAGACTGAAATCGGGCAAAATCGGGTAAGAGATCGATTAAGAAGATTAAGAATGAAATATATTCATCAGTCGATATATTCATTAATAGACAGAATGTCATGATGATACAGACAGCAATTGAAACCCCGTGCCGATCGGGGTTTTTTCACAGGCGGGATGTGTATCATATATGTGTATCTTAAAGGTTAAGAATGTTTTCAGGCCCCGGTGCAATCAGTAACTTGACAGTGACCGTATTTCTCAATATGATGAAACAGAAAGAAAATTCCAAGGAGATATTGATGCGCACAGCCGCAAAGACAGCCGCCCTTATGGCGGTATTGACATTAGGAACCAAGATTCTGGGCTTTCTCAGAGAAGTCTTTTTAGCGGGCTTTTTTGGAACAAGCTATATTGTAGATGCTTATATTATGGCAAGCGCCGTACCGGGTATACTGTTTGCCGGTGTCTTCACATCTGTATCAGTTTCCTACATGCCTATTTTTTCAAGGATAATCGCAGAAAAGGGTTTAGAAGCAGGAAACCGCTTTACGGCGGAATCGATAACGCTGGCTTCCTCAATAGCATTGATTTCATCTGTTTTGGGAATAATATTTGCCGGTCCCATCGTATCCGTATTTGCAAGGGGGTTTACCGGGGACACTGCCGAATTAACGGTTTTTTATCTGAGGATAACTTTTTCATATGTGATCTTTACGGCGGCTACCGGGCTGTTGGAATCATACCTTCAATATAAAGGCAGCTTTTTAAAACCTGTATTAACAGGATACTTACAGAGCGGATTTGTTTTGGCGGCGATAATCGTAAGCGCATTTCAAAGTCACTTCTTCCTGGCATTCGGTTTATTGATCGGCAGTTTTTTACGTCTGGCAGTGCTGGTTTTCATAGCGAAGGGAAAGGGGTTTTCCTATCGTCCGACAAGGCATATAGGCAAAGCAGCCAGAGAGATAACAGTTTTGGCCATACCGGTATTTATTGGCAGCACGGTGAATCAGATCAATTCCTTTGTGGACAAGATGCTTGCCTCCGGACTCAGTGAAGGCAGTGTTTCTGCGCTTAATTACGGTTATCTGTTGATCAACATGATAACGGCTTTGACGGTCACAGTAATAATAACAATAATATATCCGAGGCTTACGCGGTCAACCGCCGCTTCGGATTACCTGAGGTTCAATGAATCCATCGGAACGGGTATGAATATTATTTTAATAATCAGCTTGCCATGCTCATTAGGTGCCATGCTATACAGCAACCCCGCGGTTCAACTGATTTATGAAAGGGGAGCTTTCAATGAGGCTTCCACGGAGTTGACTGCAGGTGCATTTTTTTACTACGCCATAGGGCTCACTTTCATTGCTGTAAATGCGTTGTTGGTCAAAGCTTACTACGCCATGGAGGACATGAAAACGCCTGTTATCTGCGGAGTATTCGGCGCTGCGGTAAATATCGTTTTAAATCTGATGCTTGTAGGTTCCATGGCACATAAAGGGCTTGCTTTGGCCACCAGTGTGGCCGCCATCGTAAACGCCGGGCTGCTTTATTATTTTATGCGCGTAAAGTATCCAAAGGTTCAAATTATTACCGATCTGCCGAAGGTTTGGAAGATTTTGCTGGCATCGGCCGTTTCGGTCTTTGCCTCCTGGCCGGTGAATATGGGTTTACGCCATCTGCTTGGTGCGCACATTCTCGTTTCATTGCCGTCGGCGGTTTTATTTGCCGGCATAACGTATCTGCTTATTTTGAGGCTGTTTCGTGTGGAAGAGCTGGCAATGCTGAAGGATCTTGTTAAGCAGAGGTAATCTATGCAACAGACAAATTGGTATGTAATACAAGTGCTTACGGGCAGTGAGCAAGTTATATGCAGGGATTTAAAAGAAGTTCTGGACGATTCGTTCTATGAGCATTGCTTTGTGCCAATGGCAGAAAGACAGCACAGAAAAGATGGGAAATACACAATCCTGAGAGAACCCTTGTTTCCCGGCTACCTGTTTATAATCAGCCAGGATATTGAAAAAATCAGTGTGGCAATACAGAAGATATTTAAATTCAAAAGAATACTTCGTACGGGTGACTCGTTTTCGGCTCTGGAGCCCGGAGAGGTAAAAGCGTTCCGGAGTCTGACCAATGAAGATTTTAATATTACCATGTCTAAAGGATTTATAATAGGAGATGAGATAACGGTAACCGATGGCCCTCTCAAAGGTTATGAAGGGCGAATCAAAAAAATTGACCGACATAAGCGCACGGCTTTTATGGAGATCCCATTTTTGGGATGTGACACCAGGGTGCGGGTGCCACTGGAGATCGTATCCAAAAGGTGATAATGTGCAAGACATGCAAATGTGCAAAAAACGAGATAATGTGTGAACGTAAGCAGCAACACTGAAAAACTAAGCTAAAAACTAAAGCAAAACTAAAATAATGGGGAAATAGTCGGAATAGATTGTAATATATTGTACTATAGGATACAATAGCATACAAGAATAAGCATATGGAAAGCCTGCCTCGAGGAGGGTGAAAAGTGCCTGCGGATATAAAATATTTAACAATTGAAGATGTGAGCGAAATGCTTCAAGTAACAAGGACTACGATCTATAACTTAAAAAAGAGGGGTATGCCTTTCATTAAATTGGGCAAAACCATCAGATTTGATCAGGATGAAGTCATCAACTGGATCAAGGCAAATAACGAAAGAACGGTCAACCAAGAGGAATAACGGTGACAAACGTATTTGTGCTGTCTATCTTTACGTTCGCTTTATATATTGGGATCCTGTTCGTGCTAAGTGCCTTTTTTGTGAGAAGGGCACTTAATTCTTATGAAGAGTACACCTTGTGCGGGAGAACCCTTACCATCTGGTACGTAATACTGACATATATGGGAACCTGGATAGGCGGAGGGACGATTATAGGCCTGGCGGGGAGCTCTTATATGAACGGTGTCGGGCAGTACTGGATCTTTGCCAGCTCCTGCATAGCCGGATACTTTTTTGCCATTTTATTTATTACAAGGATACGTCACCTTCGTTTAAACAGCATAGGAGACATATTCGCCCTGAGATTCCCGGGATATGCAGAACTTGTAAGAATACCGGTAAGCCTCGGGCTTTTGATAAGAAATGTCACTATGATAGGTATGCAATTTACAGCCTTGTCGTTTATGTTTACATATCTTTGGAACATTGACAGGAATCTGGCGGTCCTGGTCACATTTCTTATAATAACCGGGTACACGGCAATGAGCGGGCTGTGGGCGGTGGTAGCAACGGATGTTTTTCAAGGAATCCTGCAGACTATCGGACTGTTTATTCTTCTGTATTTCAGCATAAGCGCAAACGGCGGATTAAACAATATAATGGATTTTTATATCGATGCCGGAAAGGAAATGCAAATAGCATTGTTCAGCGGAGAAGGATGGCTGGGGAATCTGGGCTTTTGCTTTTTAACATTTGGCTTGTTCTTTTTCATGGGTGATCAGGGCGACTGGGAGAGGATATGGGCGGGTAAAAGCGACAAGACAGCATTTTGGGGATACCTGATTCCGCTGACAATCACTTTGCTTTTACTGCTTATCCCCACATATATAGGCGTGTTTCAAAAACCCTTCGCCGCGCCGGGAATCCAGGCAGAGTATCTGATTTATAATTTTATATTCGAAAAGCTTTCGCCTTCTATGGCCCTGTTTTTAACCGTTACAATTGTATCTGCGATCATGTCGTCGGCGGATTCTTTTATGATAGGGTCGGGCCAGATTTTTTCCAACGACATTGTCAGGTTGTTTATCAACAAAAAAGCCTCTGACAAGGAACTGATATTTTGGACAAGGATGGGGGTAGTAGTTTCCGGTACTGTAGGCTTCGCATTCGCCATCAATATAAGCGACATTATTTACCTTTGGATAGCGGGAATCAGCATTTCAACAATAGTGATAATCCCTGCATATTTTATGGTTTGGTTTTTAAAAAGGATAAACACTAAAGGTGTGCTCTGGGGGATGGCTACAGGCATAGTTTATTGCATTTTCATCTTGCTGGCGTCAAAGGAGTTTAAGATATCGACAGTTTTTTTGGGGCTTTCAATCAATGCTTTGACCGCTTTGATAATATCAGGTTTCACCGATAGGCCACGGGAGCAGGATCTTTACAAAACCTATTATTGGAGCGAAAGATTCAAAGAGGTAAGCAATATTCCAAAATAGAATCGCAAGTATTACTGTTCACACCCAATCTGACCGGGGTGCACTATTCACACTCGGAGCTTGAAAATTTTTCCGGACCTAGGTATAATGTAGAATAAGGTTGGAAATTAGCTTCATAAGGTTAGAATAAATATGAATTTCCGAGCCGAAATGCCTAAAACCAGGTCATGGCATACGGCCGATGGGTATCCGGGGAAACCCTGCTGCCTCCCGCATTTGGAAAGGAAAGCACATCAGGATATCACTATCCCTTTCTTTTTGCGCGGAAGGGATTTCTTTATTTATTCGGTTCGGCTGATGCCGGATAAGCTATGGATTTCTCTGTGGCTGCAAACGGAGAAGGAGGAGAAACAGGAGATGAAGATGAGTAAAAACAAAAGAAAGCTTTCCCTGGTTCTGGTATCGCTAATGATACTTGTAATGCTGGGAGCATGTGCGCCTAATGTGGAGGGTCCGCAAGATGAGACCGGCCCCGTGGAAATCAAAGGCAGTATTCTTCTGGCTACCACAACCAGCACCCAGGACAGCGGTTTGCTGGACGTTTTGCTTCCTGAGTTTACCAATGATACAGGTTGGGAAGTAGATGTAGTGGCGGTAGGATCCGGCGCGGCGATGGAGATGGGCATGTCGGGAGAGGCCGACGTTCTTCTCGTACATTCACCTGCGGCGGAAAGAAATTTTATCGCTGACGGCCACGGTCCGGAACGCTATGACGTAATGTACAACGATTTCGTTCTCATAGGTCCGGAGGATGATCCGGCACTCCTGAGTTCCGAATCCCCCAATGACATAATTGCGGCTTTTAAAACATTAGCAGGGCAGGGGTTTAAATTTGTCTCCAGAGCGGACGAATCAGGTACCCACAAAAAAGAATTGGATATATGGAAAAAGGCCGAAATAACACCAGAGGGCGATTGGTATATAGAAGCAGGACAAGGCATGGGTGCGGTAATAACAATGGCGAACGATATTTTGGCCTATACCCTTTCAGACAGGGCGACATGGCTCAGCTACGCAGCAGACACAGATCTGGCCATCGTTACGGAGGGTGATACAAAGCTATTCAATCAATACGGGGTAATAGTAGTAGATCCATCCAAGAATGATCAAATTAACGCAGAAGGCGCCCTGGATTTCCAAAGCTGGATGATCGGTGAAAAAGCGCAAAAGATGATCTCCGAATATGGAGTTGAAGAATTCGGAGCACCGCTTTTCACTCCCAATGCCACCGGGAAACCAACGGAAGATTAACGTGAGGAGCCCTGTTTATGCATGAATTGGCCAGAGGGTTGAAGGAAGCAGTGTCAATGCTGCTGGCCTTCGACCCGGAAATATATGAAATAGTCGGACTGTCCCTGCAGGTGTCGCTTTCTTCGG
>CAYYHH010000023.1:0-799 GCA_964471645.1 uncultured Oscillospiraceae bacterium | reverse complement strand
TGTATTAGGTGTCCCGACGGGCGTGCTGTTGGGTCTGTACGATTTTCCGGGGAAGCGCATAGTCATTCGATTGATTTATACTTTGATGAGCCTTCCTCCGGTTATTGCCGGTCTGGTAGTATTTTTGTTCATAATGCGCAAAGGTCCGTTAGGATTTCTGGGTCTCAGCTTCACACCTGCGGCAATGGTCATTGCGCAGATATGTCTGGTCACACCCATCATTATAGGGCTCACTTATAATATAGTAAAAGAAAAGGCCTTCAAGGTAAAGAGACTCGCATACACCCTGGGGGCCGGTAAATTAGAATCCATGAAACTCCTTTTATATGAAATGAGAGTAGGAATTCTGGCCGCCGTGGTCACCGGGACAGGAAGAGCAATTTCAGAGGTAGGAGCAGTTATGCTGGTCGGAGGCAATATCGTCGGAAAGACCAGGGTAATGACAACCTATATCGCCCAACTTCAAAGAATGGGCAATTACGACAGGGCAATTGCCGTCGGAATAGTTTTGCTGCTGATTGCATTTACAATAAACGCAGTGTTATACCACATACAGGAAAGACAAGCATAATGGATATTCGTGTAAAGAATTTGACAAAAGTATACGGTGAACGGCGGGTTCTCGATATCGGGGATCTATCCATCGGGCAGGGGGAACTTTGCGGCATAATAGGACCCAACGGGGCGGGCAAGAGCACGTTGCTGAACATCATAGCCGGGCTTGAAAGTCAGACGGAGGGTCAGGTTTTATATGGAAACGAACAGAGCAGTGATATCCCCACGCGGGATATCACTATGG
>CAYYHH010000022.1:0-12393 GCA_964471645.1 uncultured Oscillospiraceae bacterium | reverse complement strand
TTCGTTAAGATCGATATTCCAGTGTTCATCTCCTTTGATAATTTCTATTGTTCTCGGTGTGGCGACAGGAACAGGGATGGATATCGACGGGCGAATAAACATGTTGGGCGATTGGATCGGAAATCGGTTCAGGAAATCCGGCGGGGAAACAGCAACGATCGCCCAGGGGTTTATTACAGCCAGCCTTCTTTTTTGCATAGGCGCCATGACAATTGTTGGTTCTCTCAACGCAGGCCTGTCGGGAGATAATGAAATGCTGTTTACCAAGTCGCTGTTAGACTTGATCTCCTCAGCGATTCTGGCGGCAAGCCTGGGGATCGGCGTCATATTTGCAGCCGCTTTTGTATTTGTTTTCCAGGGATCCATAGTTATGATGGCCCAGTTTTTACAGCCTATTCTGACAGAATCGGCTATAAACGAATTGACATGTGCCGGATCATTGATGATATTGGCTCTTGGATTGAACCTGATCGGCGTCACCAAAATCAAGGTTGCAAATTACTTGCCTGCCTTAATAATTGCGCCCTTGATTTCTTGGGTTTTGACGCAAATATAGGGTATATTAATGATGACATCTGAAAAGTTTTTGTGTTGCGCCGGGCACGCTCTGGGGAATGTACATATAAAAATAGCATGCAAAGGATAAAAGAAATGGAAGACAATGTAGGAAGATATTATATGGAAGACGGTGAGCTGAAAGAATCGTCAAGTCTTAACGAAATAACAAATCACGACGGAGCAATGATTTACGATGTCATTCGCATCATAGATGGAATACCACTTTTCTTCGAGGACCACTATGCGAGAACTTGCAAAACTTTTCAGGCTATCGGCAATGAATGCAACATTGAACCTTATGAGCTGAAGAAGCAACTTTATAGAATAATTGCCGCAAATAATAACATCAGCTGTAACATTAAATATATTATGTTTACCGTTGGCGGGACTCCAAAGATGATAGGCTATATAAGTAAAAGCTACTATCCCTCAGCCGATGAAATAAGCAAGGGGGTTGCCGTGGGATTATATTCATTAGAGCGGGAAAATCCGAACATCAAAATAATAGACCACGATTATAAAAAAAAGATCAACAGCATTAAAACTGAAAGGGGATTTTATGAGGTATTCCTAGTCGACAGCGAAGGCAATGTCAACGAAGGCGGCACTTCAAATATTTTCTTTATAAAAAAAGGAAAGATATTTACCGCACCGGAAGAAAAAGTGCTAAGAGGAATTACAAGGATGCACGTCATTGAATCCTGCAGGGCAATTGGGCGGGAAGTAATTGAGACGGCAATTCCCGAAAGCAGACTTGGGGAAGCTGAGGCAGTGTTTTTGTCAGGGACATCGCCCAAGGTGCTTCCTGTATCTTCAATCGACGATATGAGATATGGATCGGCGACGCATCCTGTCGTGGAGGCGATCAGATTGGACTTTGACGAGAAGATAGACCGCTATATACTCTCACATATTGACAAATAGGGAAAATGTGATACATTATTATTAGCACTCGCATTGGATGAGTGCTAATACATATGCAAAGGGGATGTACTTATGGCAAAAAGACAGTTTAAAGCTGAATCCAGGCGATTACTGGATCTGATGATCAATTCGATCTATACGAACAGGGAAATCTTTCTCAGAGAATTACTATCCAATGCCAGCGATGCCATTGATAAAATTTACTATGTGGCTCTGACGGACGAAAACATCGAATTCAGGCAAGACGATTACTATATAAAGATTTCCATAGACAAGCCCAATCGGATTTTAAGAATACTTGATACAGGGATTGGAATGTCCAAGGAGGAGTTGGGGGATAACCTCGGCGTAATTGCAAGGAGCGGATCACTCAATTTCAAAAATGAGAACGAGCTTAAAGATGGATTCGATATAATCGGCCAATTCGGTGTCGGTTTTTATTCGGCCTTCATGGTATCCGACAAAGTAACGGTTATAAGCAGGGCCTTGGGCAGCGACGAGGCCTATAAATGGGAATCCAAAGGCGCCGACGGATACACTATCGAGTCCTGCGAAAAAGACAGTACCGGCACGGAAATTTTGCTGAAAATTAAAGAAAACACGGAAGATGATCACTATGATAACTATCTTGAGGAATATCATATTCGCTCACTTATAAAAAAATACTCCGATTTTATTCGTTACCCGATTAAAATGGATATTGCTTCAAGTGAACTGAAAGAAGGCAGTGAGGATGAATATGAAGAGGTGATCCGGGAGCAGGTCGTAAACAGCATGGTGCCTATATGGCGCAAAAATAAAAGTGAATTAAAACCGGAGGACTATGAAAACTTTTATACCGAAAAGCACTATGGATTTGATAAACCTTTAAAGTGTATACATGTGGCCGCCGACGGGGCTGTTAACTTCAGATCTATCCTTTTCATACCCGAAAAAACACCTTACGATTTCTATACAAAGGAGTATGAAAAGGGGTTGGGGCTTTACGCCAACGGCATATTGATAATGGATAAATGCGGAGATCTGTTGCCTGATTATTACAGTTTCGTTAAGGGGATGGTGGATTCCGAAGATCTATCCCTGAACATTTCCAGGGAGATGCTGCAACACAATCGGCAACTGAAATTGATTGCAAAGAATATTAAAAATAAGGTGAAAAACGAGCTTTTAGGGCTGATGAAAGACGATCGTGAAGGTTACGAAAGATTTTATGAGTCTTTTGGACGTCAGCTTAAGTTCGGTGTCTATAATGAATACGGGATGAACCGGGAAGATCTTCAGGACCTGCTGATGTTTTATTCTTCCACCGAGAACAAAATGGTCACCTTAGATGAATATGTATCCCGCATGAAGGGGGACCAAAAGTATATTTACTACGCTTCGGGAGAATCCAACGACAAAATCAACAAGCTGCCGCAGACAGAAGTTTTTGCAGACAAAGGTTTTGAGGTTATTTACCTTACCGAAGAGGTGGACGAGTTCGCGATCCGCATGTTGATGAATTACAAAGAAAAAGAATTCAAGTCAATTTCGGACAGCGATTTAGAATTAGCCACAGAAGAAGAGAAGGCTGAAGAAGAATCGCGGCAGGCTCAGGCGAAGGATATGCTTGCGGCAATGAAGGAGATCCTGGGGGATAAGGTATCCGATGTCCGCTTATCCCGCAGGCTTAAATCCCACCCGGTTTGCCTTTCAAGCGAGGGGGACGTAAGCATTGAAATGGAAAAGGTGCTGCGAACGATGCCCGTGGACAGCGGCATAACGGCCAGCAAAGTGCTGGAGATCAACGGGAATCATAATATTTATGAAGCATTGAAAGATGCTCATAAAAATGACAAAGAAAGACTGGCTTTATATACCAGGCTGTTATACGGTCAGGCGATGCTGATCGAGGGGCTTTCAATCGAAGATCCGCCGGAGTTCAGCAATGATATCTGCACGTTGATGGTGTAGTATTGGAATCCTAGCAGTGAAATTGTGCTCGTGGTCATAACATAAACTATCCGAAGGGGATTGATGATGTACTTTGAATATGGAAACCGGGAAATTAACCACCTCAGAGGAAAGGACAAGAGATTGGCCTCAGCCATCGATGAAATCGGCCTTATCCGACGTGAGATCATACCGGATCTTTTCACGGCATTGATAAACAGCATCGTCGGTCAGCAGATTTCAAATAAGGCGGCGGATACCGTATGGAACAGACTATGCGTTCTAATACGGGGGGATGATGCTCCGGTGCAGCAACTAATTGCCGGGCGGAGGGATTGTCCCCTCGTGCTTATAACACCGGAATCCATTGCAGATTTACCGGTGGGCGATATCCAACAATGTGGGATGAGCCACAGGAAGGCTTCATATATCAAAGGTGCGGCTCAGGCCGTACTGGACGGACGGCTGGACATAGACGGGCTGAAGAATCTGCCCGATGAAGATGTAATAAAAAAACTGATGTCTTTACATGGTGTCGGATTATGGACTGCAGAAATGCTTTTGATATTTTCCATGCAAAGACCGGATATAGTCAGTTGGAATGACTTGGCCATACGTCGCGGTATGGCCAGGCTTTACAGCCATAAGGAACTGACAAAAGAGCGGTTTGAACGCTACAAAAAGCGTTATTCGCCATATGGCTCCGTAGCCTCTTTATATCTGTGGGAAATTTCAAAATGTGGATTCGGCGGCTTTTGAAGGCCAGTTGGCTATCATTACCGCCGAGACTACCAAAAGGCTTCCGATAATCATGTTTTTAGTGAGCACATCTCCGATTATGGTATAGCCGAAGAAGCATGCAAGAACCGGCTCAAATGTATTGATGATCGCTGCGTTTCCCGGCCCGATAAGCTTTACCCCGATGCAGAAAAATAAAATTGCCATGAAGGCACAGAATACCGCGAGGAAGAGCATGAGCCACAGCTGATTAAGCCCTGTTGTGAAAAGCGGTTTTCCCGAAACAAGGCATCGGAAGAAATTGAAGACGGCAGACATCAGAAGTACATATCCCGCCACCACTAATGTATTTGAATTTTTGATGGAATCGACGCTGAGACCCATCATGTAAACCACATAAGAAAGAGCCGTTCCAAAAGCAAATAAAATGCCGATCATGTTGGCTGAAATATCCGGAGACCATATGATGAACACCATTCCGATCATCGATATGATGACCGCCAGTATTTTGGCAATCCGGACCTTTTCCTTACCGGTGATCATTTCTATCGCCACTATAATAGCCGGGAAAGTGAAGGAAATGATCGTAGCCAGGGAGCCGGATATGTAATCAAAGGCGAAGTACAAAGTAGTGGCTAAACTTATGTATGAAAGGCCTATGATGACCATCATGCGGGCTGCCTTTCTTTCCAGACGGAAGGGCAGTTTTTTGATAAATATATAAGTCCACATAAGCAGGGCGGCGTAGAAGAATTTGCTGAAAAGGAGAGTTTCTGTGGCTACACCTTGGGCAAAGGCCAGGAAAGAAAAAGATGGGACCAGCGCATAACCTGCCGTAGCCCCGATTATCAGAGCGATACCAATCAATTTTGTCTTGTTCATATGAAGCCGATTCTCCTTATACTATCAAATACAATTGACTTTGCAGACAATAATCTGCAAACAGATAAGATCTTGGCAGTATAATAGTATTATAAGCCCGATGGCATCGTCGGTCAAATGGAGAGGGTTTGATTTTATTTATTGGACAGCATATGAACGGTTTTATAGATATGCTCCTGCTCTTTGGCAGTCATTGTGGTAAGGTAAGATAAGGTTTTTTTGATAATAGGGTTATCAACAGGCTGTGCCAGTTCTTCAAAATCAAACAGCAAAGTATACGATATGCCCAAGGCGTCGACTATTTTATTAAGACTCTGAATTGTGAAGTTGCGCTCACCGCGCTCAATTTTACCCAGATGGGCGGGATTAAGACCTGCTTTGTGAGCCAATTCTTCGATGCTGTATTGATGTATGATGCGGAAAGAACGCAATCGTGCTCCCAGATGCCGCTGTATATTTTCCATATTTACACACTCCTGATGTTACAATAATAACTTGAATACAATGAAGTAACAAAGCCACATCAGCATTTGGTATATGGATTCATATAAGGTATATATATACATAAAATGTAAATGGATTACATGCGATAGATTTCGAAATTAGTTCCAATGACCGATCGAGGGTGTCGATTATAAAAAAACAATGGGGACGTTTGCTTTGATTTTGCCCCCACTGCTTTTAGCTGCTTTATATGCGTTATATGCTTGACGGGTCAGACCGGATCATTCCGATACCGAATCATACCGGATCAGTAATCGATCGTCTCCAGTGCATTGCTTCCGTAAATATAACCCAATATAAGAGGTATGAGATTGATGACTATGAAAAATTTGAACTGCGGGTTGGCCATGCTTCCCAGCAGAACGAAAAGCGAGCCAAACGTTGCAAATATCGGGAAAATCAGCCCATAGCGGATCGTCTTTATCGATCCTCTTCTCCACATGCCGAATAATACCAGATAAAGCGGAATGTAAAGCAGATAGCTCATGGCTATGGCTATTTCCGAAATATCGCCGTTTACCAGCCATCCAAATTGATTTTGTAAAAAGTGGACTACCCACCAGATCAGGCAGACAGCCATTGCAAAGATAGCAGAGTTTACAGGCATCTTGCTGACCGGATTGAGCCTCCTAAGTACGGCGGATCCGGGAAGGGCATTTCTTAATGCAAGGGAGTACGGAAGGCGGATGCTTCCTAATATTACCCCATTAGTAGTGCCCATAACAGATATTGTAACGAAGGCAGTAATCAATGCGGCAAATGTAGTACCCAACAGCTTCTCCGCAATCAGTGTCACACTGGCATCTCCCATCTCCATGACCTGATCGGGTCCGATGTAACCGCAGATCCCCAGAAAGTACAACAGATAGGCTGCAAGTATACAGAGAGGGGCGGCCACAAGGGCTTTGGGCATGTTTCTCTTGGATTCTTTTACCTCGTGAGCAACTGCCATGGATACAACCCAGCCGTCAAAGGAGAAGGCCACCGGCCCGATCGCCGCAACCCATGTAAGAGTTTTCGTCGCTTCTATCGCTTCCGGCGAAGGGTTCATAACAACGCTGATGGGATCTCCCAACAAGACCCCGCCTATAGCCACAACAAACAAAGGAATTAATTTAATAATGACAGATATCTCTTGAAAACGCCCTCCTATTTTAGCAGAAGCAATGTTAAAACTATAGCAAATCAGAAACCAGACGAAACCTACTGCCAGCCAACCGTTAAAGCCCCAATCGAGGCCGAAGAGTGAACAGAAATAAATTCCCGTAACCCAGGACAAAACCACGGTCAAAGTCGGGTAATAAACGAAGGTCTGGAACCAGCCGAACATGACTGCCCAGCGCTTACCTATAAATTCATTATAATAAGTAATAGGGCCGCCGGGTTTATCTGTCCTTGCCGCCAGTTGGCTGAAGCAAAGACTTCCAAACACGATAGTAAAAGAGGCAATACAAAATATCAGAACCGCCAATGCGACGTTCCCGCCGGTATATGACAACATATCATCGGATTTAAAGAAAATACCGGAGCCTATAACTATACCCACAATCATCGCTACCGCAGTGAATAGGCTATATTCACGCTTTTGTTTTTCCAATCAGACCACATCCTTTCGGGGTAATGATAAAAATTAAATATTCCATAGTACAGTATCATTTCATCACTTTTTTATTGCCTCACCTCACTTTTATCCGGAAGTTGAGAAATGATCACCGCTGCAAACATCAGGGCACAGCCCGCCAGCTCTCTTGCAGACATGGTCTCCTTTAGAAGGAGAAAGCCGAATATTGCCGCAAAAACGGCTTCCATGCTGAGAATCAGGGATGCCACCGTAGGTGAAGTGTGTTTCTGGCCAAGGATTTGAAATGTAAATCCGACCCCGCATGACAGTATGCCTGCATATAGGATCGGGACGGCGCCGCTCAAAATTGCTTCGAGGGAAGGGCTTTCAAATATGAACATCGCTATGGTGGCCAGGGTTGCACAAACTGAGAATTGCATTATTGACAATTTTATGCTGTCCACATATGGATTGAAATGATCTATAAACAGTACGTGGGCAGCCCAGAAAAATGCTCCGATGAGCACTACAAAATCGCCCCATGCAATGGTCAGAGTTTCGGTCATTGTGAGGAAATAAAGGCCTGCGGTGCCTAATGCAACTCCGATCCAGCATTTGAAGCCGGGCCTTTGCTTAAGAAATAACCCGAATATAGGAACCAACACGATGTACAGTGCGGTAATGAATCCGGTTTTGCCTGCGGTGGTGAAAACAAGGCCGTACTGCTGCAGGACCGATGCGGCAAAAATCACCGTACCGCAGATCGTGCCTGCCACAAGAAGGGTTTTACGCTTTTTAACAATACCGGTATTGCTTAAATCTGTATCGTCTGAACCTGTACCATTTGAACCGGTATCACCGGAACCGGCATCCGTATCCTTCATGATAAAGACAAAAGGCACTATTACAGCTACTCCCAGCCAAAACCTTACCGCTGTGAAGGTGAGAGGGCCGACAAAATCCATTCCAACCCTCTGTGCCACAAAGGCAGTACCCCATATCAATGATGTCATTAACAGAAATAAGTTACCGGTAAGTTTTTTCTTGTTCATAGGTTTGTCCCTTCGTCTGCACCTTCTAAATCGGACCGTGTTAACAGCAACGGCAGATATTCAAATCGTTATTCTACTATTAAATATGATTGCTCAAACCTTGTCAAGATGATATACTGACTGCATTATAAAAGGTTCTGAACCAATCTTGTCTACAGCGAGTATTAAACATATAAAACGAGGCATTTATGAAATGAACAGCAAGAAGTACAAGAACTCTTTTTATCCTGTACGGGAGATAAAAGATCTCAGAGAATTGATCAGAAGCAGCGCAGAGCTTTACCATAGCGGGAAAGCATTTTTATACAAAAATAAATCGGGAAGCGAATACCTTCCCGTTACATACGATGAAATGCTCAGAAATATAAATGGATTGGGGTCATCGCTTACCAAAAGAGGCTATGCAGGGCAGAAGATTGCAATTATCGGTGAAAACCGTTATGAATGGGTAATTTCCTATTTGGCTGTATGTTGCGGCGTCGGTATTTTAGTTCCGATCGAAAGAGAGTTGACCGAAGGAGACGTGGAAAATCTCTTATCCAGGTCAGGTGCAAAAGTTATTATTCATACAGATAAAAGCAAATCGTTAGTTGAGAAATCCATAAAAATGTTGGGCTCCGACATTGTACGCATAAACATGGATATGAAAGATCATGACGGGTCGGTGCTATCTTTGACAAAACTCATAGAAGATGGCCAAAAACTGGTTGACGAAGGATACAGAGAATATTTAGATGTGGACATAGACAGGGAGGCAATGAGCCTGCTTCTCTTTACCTCAGGAACGACGGGCACCGCCAAGGGCGTTATGCTTTCCCATAAAAACCTGGTATCAAACGTTATGAACATGTCCCAATATGTCAATGTGTATGGTTATGTGTCGCTTTCCGTATTGCCAATGCACCATACCTATGAAATGACATGTCATATATTGACCGCCATTTATCAGGGGTGTACTATTGCAATATGTGAAGGCCTCAAATATATTGCGAAAAACATGGGGGAGGCAAAAGTAAATATCATGCTGGGCGTTCCTTTGATTTTTGAGGCTATTTATAAGCGCATATGGAAGCAGGCGGAAAAATCGGGGAAATCAAAAAAGATGAGGCGCGGGATCACATTATCAAAGAAGCTGCGTCTTTATAATACGAATTTGCCGAGAAAGATGTTCCATGAGGTCCATGATGCTGTGGGTGGCAACATAAAACTGCTGATTTCAGGTGCCGCGGCAATGGATCCGGAACTGACCGAAGACTTTTGCGCCATGGGTCTGCCGATGATACAGGGCTATGGAATGACAGAATGCTCGCCTATCATAGCCGTAAACAGGGATCGTTACAGCAAGGCCGCATCCGTCGGAACGGCAATGCCCAATACGGAGATCAGAATTTTTGAACCGGACGAAAGTGGGATAGGAGAAATCATCTGTAAAAGCGATTCTGTGATGATCGGTTATTTTGACAGCCCCGAAGAGACGGCCAAGGTGCTTAAGGATGGGTGGCTTTACACGGGGGACTACGGCTATTTTGACGAGGATGGGTTCCTTTACATTACGGGCAGAAAGAAAAACGTTATAGTTACTAAAAACGGCAAGAACATATTTCCCGAAGAATTGGAATTTCATTTGAGCAAAAGCGAATATATCCTTGAAAGCTTAGTTTATGGGATAGATGAGCAATGCGGAGGCGAAACTACAGTCTGCGCCAACATCGTACCGGATTACGAGGCGATAAAGGAATCTTTCGGAGAACAGGGCGATAATGAAATACGAAAACTGATCAAAGAAGCGGTGGAGCAGGCAAATTCAAAAATGCCGCTTTACAAGAGGATAAGAAAATTTGAAATCAGAGCCACCGAATTCGAGAAAACAGCATCCAAAAAAATCAAACGTCATTCCGCCAACCGTCACTTGAGTCATTAAAGATCGATGCAGGTGGGGTTATCCGGTAAAATGTGATTAGAGATATCTGAGTAAGGAGAAGTAATATGGATCACAAAGAGTATGAGGCCTTGAAGGCCAATGAATGGGAATACGCAGTCGCCAGGGTGGAGGGCGTTAAAAACAGTAACGATCCGCTCATCCGCTACAGAGATATCCGTCCGATCATAGACATAAAGCATATGTTTGAAACCAGTGTGGAACTTTACGGGGATAACCCGGCGTTCTACTCTAAAGATGTGTCCGGCGGAGAATACAGAAAGATTTCCTATAAAGAAGCCAAGTCCGATGTGGATGCCCTCGGTACATCGCTGATAGACCTGGGGGTAAAAGGCAAGCCTATTGCAATCATAGGGGACAACTCATACCGTTGGGCCATATCGTATCTGGCTGTAACCTGCGGCACCGGGATAGTCGTTCCGTTGGACAAAGAACTTCCCGCAGACGAGCTGGAGCAGCTGGTCAAGGAAGGTGAAGTTGAATGCGTCATCTACGGTAAGAAGTTTGAATCGATTTTTAAAGATATCAAAGCAGGGGGAGAAACTCGGCTGAACCATCTGATCAGCATGGAAGCCATTGAGCACGGTGACGGAATCCTTTCCCTCGGTAAGCTTATCGAATCGGGGAACAGACTGATTGGGGAGGGAAACAGGGAGTTTCTTGATGCTGTAATTGAAAGGGATGCAATGAACATCCTCCTGTTTACTTCGGGAACCACCGGACTTTCAAAGGGTGTCATGCTTTCCCATGGGAATATAGTTGAAGATCTCATGGCTTCGCCCACCTTACTGTGGGTAGGCACAGACGACATATTTTTCTCGGTATTGCCCATCCATCATACCTATGAATGCACCTGCGGTTTTCTGATGCCTCTCTATCGCGGGGCTTCGATCGCATTTTGTGAAGGGTTGAGATACATCCTGAAAAATTTGTCAGAGGTGAAACCAACCATGTTCCTGACAGTTCCGCTGATAATGGAGAACATATACAAGAAGATATGGAGCCAGGCTAAAAAAAGCGGCTCTGAAAACAAGTTGAAAACCGTACTCAAGATCAACAAAATAACACGCAAGGTTGGCATCAATCTGGTTCCTAAAAAAATCACCGACATATTTGGGGGAAGGATGCGCATCATGATATGTGGAGGTGCAGCCATTGATCCTGCCATATTGGAGGGGATCCAGGATTTCGGAATAATGGCCTTGCAGGGTTACGGGCTTACCGAATGTGCGCCCATCTGTGCCCTCAATCCCGATGTCGGTCCCAAGAGCAAATCGGCAGGATATATTCCGCCGGGATTTGATTTGAAGATAGATAATCCGGATCCGGAAACGGGAATCGGTGAAATCTGTGCCAAGGGACCCAATATTATGCTAGGATATTTCAAGAACGAGGAAGCCACCAAAGAGGTGCTGAAGGACGGCTGGTTCCACACAGGGGATCTGGGATATATGGATGCAGACAGATTTGTCTATATTACCGGTCGCCAGAAGAATGTTATAATCACCAAGAACGGGAAGAATGTTTTTCCGGAAGAAATCGAATATTACCTCGGTAGGGTGCCCTATGTTTCCGAATCGCTCGTCTGGGGGAAAGACAGCGAGGACGGAAATGATACATTGATCTCCGCCAATATAAGGATCGACGAGGAAGCGGTTGCCGAAGCCTTGGGCGGTGACGGCTATACGGATGAACAGGTTTTGGAATTGCTGTGGAAAGAAATCGATCTGATCAACGAGGGACTTCCTTTCTTTAAGAGAATTAAAAAGGTTGCCCTTCGCAAGACCGAATTCGAAAAAACTACTGCAAAGAAGATCAAGCGCTTCGTGGATTCAAATAAAGGTCAGTAGTCAAAAATCTTCAGGCGGCCATTGGCCGCCTGCTTCGTTCTATGAATATTTTTATTGCTAAAATCCTATGGTTTCTATGCCCTTTTTTTAAACAGCCCTGCCCATGCTGCCAGCGCAAGAGCCGCCAGCATTATTATCATGAGGAAAGAGGAGATATAACCACCGCCGCTTCCCTCAATCAGAAAGCTTGATATCATAGGCCCTATAATAGCGGCGGGAATCAAGGCAAAGCCCCCCAGGCTGAAATTAACCGGATAGTATTTGGGACCATATTCCTTGAAAATATATGCAGATGTAATTGAGGGGTTTCCGCCGTAACCTAAACCCGAAAATACGATACCGATGAAAATAAGCACAAGATTATTGAACAGTGCGCCGCAGACCAGGCTGATGCCGGATAAAAAAACAAATGCTATATTAATGAGCATGGTGCGTTTGCCCAAAAGTTTATCA
>CAYYHH010000021.1:9488-12668 GCA_964471645.1 uncultured Oscillospiraceae bacterium | reverse complement strand
TACCTCCAACCACAGGCACGATTGCCTTGTCGTTAAGATGTTCGAATCTTTTCTTCCCTTATTGAAATCTACTCCAAAATCAGACCTGCCTGCATATTTCGAAGCAAGCAGGTCATTCAGTCGGAAAATCCCTGGAAGTTCACATGATACTTCGAAAATCAATTGGTGAAATTAATAGGTGCGCGGATCAGTGTGAACCGTTTCAACGAATCAGATAACAAAGAACAAGGCCGATAATATTTTTGATTTTCGCCCATCTCATTGTTTTAATTCGCCATGTCTGATATAATATTTTTTGTTGTTTTCCTAATAATAAAAGTCATAACAAAGTACAAAGAGGTGTGACCATGATAGGTTTTGATTCCGAAAAATATATTGAAGAACAGTCAAAATACATTTTACAGCGTATCAATGAAAACAAAAAAGAACGGCTTTATCTCGAATTCGGGGGCAAGCTGGTTCACGATAAACATGCCAAAAGAGTCCTTCCCGGGTTTGATGAAAATGCCAAAATCAAGCTTCTTCAGAAAATGAAAGATCAGGCGGAAATTGTCATCTGCGTTTATGCAGGCGATATTTCAACAAACAAAACCCGGGCTGATTTCGGAATAACCTATGATCTCGAAGTTCTGAGACTCATCGACACGTTCAGGAAATATGATCTGTCCATTAACAGCGTGGTTATCACCCGTTACGAGGATTGTCCGGCAGTAAACGCCTTCGTAAATAAATTGAACCGAAGGGGCATCGTAACATACAAACATTATTTTACCAAAGGCTATCCTACAGACGTGGACACCATCGTCAGCGATGAAGGTTACGGCGTAAACCCTTACATTAAAGTTACAAAGCCCCTTGTAGTTGTCAATGGGCCCGGGCCCGGCAGCGGCAAGCTGGCAACATGCCTTTCTCAGTTATACCACGAATATATGAGAGGGCATAAAGTACGCTATGCAAAGTTCGAAACATTTCCCATATGGAACCTTCCTTTGAAACATCCTGTCAATATGGCTTATGAAGCAGCAACTATCGATTTAAAAGATGTAAATATGATCGATTTCTTCCATCTGGAGGCTCACGGCCAAACCGCAGTCAACTATAATCGCGATATGGAAGTATTCCCCATCGTCAAGCGTATAATAGAAAGGATCACCGGCAGCGAATCAGAGTACAAATCGCCAACGGACATGAGTGTGAACCGAGTAGGTTTCAGTATAGTCGATGATGAACTATGCCGCGACGCGGCCTGCCAGGAGATCATCAGGCGATATCTGATTGCCCTTTGTGATTATAAAAAAGGGATCATTGACGAAGAAGCGGTAGCCAAATCAAAACTTCTGATGGATGACCTCAATCTAAAAGAAACTGATCGGACTGTGGTAGAACCTGCAAGAGCATATGCCGAACATAAGCGCTCTTTGGATTCAAAATATGAAAATGTAATCGTTATGGCTTTGGAGCTTCCCGATGGCCAGATAGTCACCGGGCGCAGTTCAAGACGAATGGTTGCCGCCGCCGCCGCTGTGCTCAACGCCATCAAAATCCTGTCCGGAATTTCTGATGATATCCATTTGATTTCACCGGCGGTTTTAGAAACCATCCAACATCTCAAGACGGATATTTTGTGTCATGAAAAAACCTCTCTGAATTGCGAGGAAATCCTGTCCGCCCTGACCATTTCGGCTACTACTAACCCCTCCGCTCAGGTTGCTGTGGAAAAACTCCTTCTTCTCAACGATTGCAAAGCCCATTGCACTGCCATACTGAGCGACCGGGACTCACAAACTCTGAAAGATTTGGGTATAGATGCTACCAGTGATCCGGAGTACCTGACCAATAACCTATATTTCAATTAATCTAAAAAACGTAAGTCGGTAGGTTATCAATTCACCTACCGACTTTCATCACATTCTATCTTTTTGAATTCGAAATGAATTTCTCGGGTAATACTTCTTTACTTCAGCAATTGAATCGCTTTTTCCAGTTGCAAATCTTTTTGTTTTCCGGCACCGGTAATATATTCCGTCACAGCTTTATCAATCATATCCATTGTCGCATAATCTAAAACGCCGTAAGGATAAAGGTTACCGTCCTCTTGTAAACTCCTCACTGCTTCCCATGTTTTTTCGTCAACCGTACCGGAAATTTCCAGCTCATAGCCTAATAGCGATAGACGTTGTTGGGCACCGAATACATTTAATCCCGAATCACCTTTGCCGGGCTTGCTTTTTTCGTTCATCGGGACAAACTTTTTATACTCCTCGTATAATTTGATTTGCTCCTGCTCTTCGCTATGTGTGTAATTCCTCACCGTGAAATCCGGGGAGACACCTACACCATTTATATGCTCTTTATTGGGGCTGAGAAAGTAATACATGGAAAGCTTTACCTTGTCGCCTTTTGATGTGGTCACCATCTGTTGCGCCACACCCTTTCCAAAGGTCTGTGTGCCTACGAGTTTTGCAGTTCCGCTGTCCTTCCAGGCCGCAGCAAGAATTTCAGATGCGCTGGCGCTGCCTTCATTGACAAGCAGCACAACGGGCATATTCAAATCGCCCCGCCCGTCGGCATAAAGGGTCTCTGTGATTTCGCCTTGGGTTTGAAAATGAACTATCGGGCCATTTGGCATCAGCTGTTGGCAGATATCTGCCGCAGTTCCCACGTAGCCTCCCGGATTATTTCTTACATCTACTATAAAAGATTTGGCACCCCCGGCCAGCAACATGAGCTTGGCATTCTTAAATTCCAAATGAGAGTCACTGTCAAATTGTGAAATCCTTATGTAACCGATTTTATCGTCCAGCAGCTCGTAACTGACCGAAGTCAGTTTGATCTTTTCACGAACCATCGAAAAGGACAAAGTTTTGCCATCCCTTAATACCGTCATCGTAACTTTTGTGCCCGCAGAATCTTTCGTCCCCTTGAGAAGGCTCACGATTTGTTCAAGCGATATTGCTGTCACGTCTTTCCCATCTACCCCGATCACCACATCACCGGAAAGTACACCGGCCTTTTCGGAAGGCGTCCCGGGTATCGGGGCAACCACTTTGCAGACTCCGCCTATTTGCTCTAAATGGACTCCCACACCGTAAAATTCTCCGCTGACCGATTCCTCAAATTCAAGGCTCTCGCCTTCGGTGCTATAATATACACTGTAAGGATCCCCTAATGAATCGATGA
>CAYYHH010000021.1:9190-9478 GCA_964471645.1 uncultured Oscillospiraceae bacterium | reverse complement strand
TGACTCCTTTATAAATCCCTTTGATAAGGGAATCATAGGAAATATCATCTTTATATCCTTCCTTGGTCTTTATGATAAAATCCTTGATATTTTCCAGTTCTTTATCCCAGTCAAGATCCTTTGCCCCGGTTGCATATAACACCTCTGTTTCCGGTGTGTCTGCCCACGAAAAAACAAAGGTTATAGATGTTATAACCAAGGCGCCGACCAACAGAAGGGCAATTAATTTTGCAATTGCCTTAGTTGTTTTTTGATTCATTGATATCTACCCTCCGTGCTTGTCCAGAA
>CAYYHH010000021.1:0-9180 GCA_964471645.1 uncultured Oscillospiraceae bacterium | reverse complement strand
TTATAACCAGTTTCTTCGATTGCTTTTTTTATTCGCATTTCAGTATCTGGCGCAACTTTTCCGCGACGGTTGACGTATCTGTCAACTGTACCAATTGAAGTACCTGCCATTCTTGCAATATCTTTGATCGTTGTTTTTTGATTCATTGATATCTGCCCTCCGTGCTTGTCCAGAAAAATTGATATGATCTCATATGATCTCTATATTCAACCTGCTGCGGCCTTCGGACAGCCCACGAAGGCTGATGTGATAATCAATATCGAGTGAACCCTTCGCCTCTTCACGGCTTATATTGTTCACCACATTATTGGTCAGCACCTCCATCTCAACAGCGCCATAAGGTGTTCCGTAATAGCCGGTAAACCTCTTACCTTTTTCGAACCTTATCTCGGTATCAAGCGGAACGGCTTCGCCACAGCGCTTCATCAGTATCTCGTCGCCTGTTATGGCAAGGCTTGTCGTGCATCCTTCCATACCGGAGAATCCGCTTTCATCGTAGGACAAAAAAACTGTCCCATCCTTTTCATAGTACTTTCCTTCGGTAACAAGCTCAAGTTGATCCTCCTCTTCCCGGAAGTCACCTATTATCTGTTTACCTACTATTTTTAGCATTATATCTTTCATATCCTAATGTCACTATCCTTTCTATTAAATTCGGGTATGACACTCCTTCATTATTCCAAAGCAGAGGAAACATGCTGAACCTTGTAAACCCCGGAATTGAATTGATTTCATTCAGCAGTATCCTTCCGGTGCTCTTTTCCATAAAGAAATCGACCCGGGCATAACCGCTGCAATCCAATACTTTATATGCGGCCATTGCTATGCTCCGCACCTCATCGGTTTTTTCCGAAGCAATATCGGCAGGTATGCACAACCTGGATTTCCCTCCGTCAAAATATTTGGCATTATAATCGTAGAATTCGGACGATGGTATTATTTCACCCACCCCGCTGACCTGTACATCGCGATTGCCTAAGACTGCCGTCTCCAATTCTCTGCACTCTATTCCTTCCTCAACCAGAAGGCGGTTATCATACTGTGAGGCTTCAAAAATAGCCGATTTCAGCTCTGCCTCCGTCCTGACTTTCGTTATCCCGACGCTGGACCCCATATTTGATGGTTTTACGAACATAGGATATCGAAGACTTGATTGAATCAAGGATAAAATCCCCTGCTCATTGTTATCGAAATCATGCTTCAAAACTGCAACATATGGCCCTTGGGGCAGCCCTGCCTTTCCGCATACCGCTTTTGCGAGTATCTTATCCATGGTCAAGGCTGCGCCTGTAACGCCGCTACCCCCATAAGGGATATCGATCATTTCAAACAATCCCTGTATTGTTCCGTCTTCCCCGTGGGGACCGTGTAAAACAGGCAGGGCAAAGTCTATTCTTTCTTTGAGGGAATGTCCGCCGCCGCCAAGGATCTCCAATTTGTATTTGATAGGATCGGCCGCCAAAGATTCCCTTGCCTCGTCCTCCCAGGATCCATCCTCGATATTCTCTGAAGGCCCATCGTACAGGTACCAATTACCCTCACGGGTTATTCCGATCTTCACAACATCATACTTGCTTTTATCTATGGCATTGATCACAGACGCAGCCGACATCAGTGAAATTTCATGCTCTCCGGAGCGTCCCCCGAAAATTACCCCTATTTTTATCATCCAGGTCTCCAATCTCAATACCCAATAATTAAGAAGTCACCGCTGTTAAATACTTGCCTAGTAGTACCCTGAAGGGTACTATTTAATATTATCATCGCGTTTGTCAATTTAGACTATCTTAATTACGATTGAGTTCCATTTTGCTGAGAACTCTTGAGAAGATCCCTGATCTCTGTCAGCAGGTCTGCCTCCGACGGACCGGCGGGGACTGCTTCCACCTCTTCTTCGGCAGTAACCTGTTTTCTCCTCAGCTTGTTGATCATCTTGATAGCAATAAATATAGAGAAAGCTATTATAATAAAGTCGATGGTCGTCTGAATAAAGTTGCCGTACATGATTGCCGCCTCGGCTATCTCTTCGCCCGCCTCATTCACGCCGGCATGTGAAAGGACAATCTTCAATTGTGTAAAATCCATCCCTGCCGTTAAGAATCCAAGGATAGGCATTATCAGATCTTGTACGAGCGATGTGACTATCTTACCGAATGCTCCTCCGATCACTACGCCCACCGCCATGTCCATTACATTGCCCTTAAGCGCAAATTCTTTGAATTCCTTTATCATTTTGCTTCCTCTTTTCCTTTTCTCTTCTCCAATATTTCTTTAGATTTTACAGCAACCCTCAGCAACATATCCAGGTGATCTTTATCAAAATTATATCGCTTTGTGCAAAATTGGCAAGTCAGCTCCGCCTGCCCATCTACTTCGGCCAGTTCTCTCAAATCTGATTCGCCTATTGAAAGAAGAACCTGTTCAAGTCTTTCCACCGAACAGTCGCACTCCCAGCCTATATCCTTATATTCCAATATTTCCAAGCTGTATTCCTTCGGGAGGCCGCCAAATATTCTTGAAAACACTTTCCTCGCTATTGCCTCTTCAACCTCAGTTTTTTCCTCCGGAGTAAGATCATTGTCATTTTTCTCATTCAATCCGCTCATTTCCTGTTCGATTTGAGCCGTAACCGGGGGCATTTCGGCAATCATCGCCTCAAGTGCATCGACGGAACCGGGATCCGCATCCGGCAACATCTGGATTATCATCCCTCCCGATGACACCACACTGCCGTCAACATCCACCTTTACACCGAGGGCAACGGACGTAGACAGTTGCTCCGAGATAAAGAAGTACGCGGTCAGATCCTCGGCAATCTCGCCGCTTACCAAGTCTATGCGGCCTACGTAAGGTTCCTTAAGTCCCTGATCTTTAATCACGGTCAGGGTGCCTATGCCTAATATACCTCCCACATCAAGCTTGCCGTCATTTTTCGCAGGCAGATCGGCATCGGGATTTGAAATATATCCTTTAACCTTGCCATTGCCGGTTGCAGTTACCAGTATCTCTCCGGCGGGTCCGTCACCTTTAAACTGTACAGTAAGCTTGTCCTTTGGGTTTTTCAGCATCAAACCCATGAGACCCGCTCCCGTCAGCGCCCTTCCCAAGGCTGCCGTAGCCGTCGGCGAAGTTTTGTGAACCCGGCGCGCATCCTCCGCCATTTCCGTTGTAATAGCTAAATATACGCGGAAAGAACCGCTTTTGTCAATTCCAATCACTGCTTTGTTCATTTATACTATCCATTCTTTTGCTGCTTTCCGCAGTCTTTCTATTATTATTTTTGATGATTGCTCATCCTTTCCCTTGGCCGAAAGATAGATTTTCAGCTTAGGTTCGGTCCCCGAAGGCCTCACTATAATGCTGCTGCCGTCCTCCAGAACAAATTCCAAAACATCGGCACGCGGCAATTCTATTGGTCGATATCCCGCGGCCATATCGCAGCCTTCCCCGGTGATTCGCCTTTTCCCCTCAAAATAATCAGCATATTCCACCACTGACATCCCTGCTATTTCCTTAGGTTGTGCTTTTCGCAAAGAGGCCATGATGGAAGCCATTTTGATCATCCCTGAGGCACCGTCAAATCCGAAATCTAAAAGTTCGTTGTTGTACCATCCGTATTCGTTATAGAGTTCTTCCATCCTATCGATCAATGTTTTGCCTTGCTTTTTATAATGTGCCGCAGCTTCGCATACCAGCATTGCCGCATTTACCGCATCCTTATCCCTGACATAGGGGCCGGCCAGATAACCGTAGCTTTCTTCAAATCCGAAAATAAAGCGATCCTCCTGCCTTTTATCCTCTAAGATTCCTATCTGTTCACCTATGTATTTGAATCCCGTTAAAAGATCCATCATCTCGACGCCGTATGCTTTTGCCACCTCATCCGCCATCTTGGTGGATACGATAGTCTTCATCGCAACAGGATCCGTCGGCATTTTCCTGCATGAACAGATAAAATCAAGCAGTATCACGCCCACTTCGTTGCCGTTAAGTCTTTTATATGATATTTCATCCCCCGGTCCGGCGCAGCGCACTGCAATGCCCAACCTATCGCAATCAGGGTCTGTCGCCAGCAGCAGGTCCGGTGTTTTTAAAGCATAGCAAAGTTCCATTCCTTTGCGGAGAGCCTCTTCCTTTTCCGGATTTGGGTAAGGGCATGTGGGAAAGTTCCCGTCGGGCTTTTCCTGCTCGGGGACAACATGGATATTTTTGACCCCTATCTCTGAGAGCACCCTGCGAACGGATTCATTGCCCGCTCCGTTCAACGGGGTGAAAACAACCTCCAGATCATTACAATCGACGCCCGCTCCGGTGGCCTTGACCGCTGCTATATATTTGTCTGTCACATCTTCAGGCATCACATCCACAAGATCGTGGAATTCATTATCCCGTATTATTATTTCCGGAAAATCTCCTAATACTGCATCCAAAGTCTTAACATCCTCAAATATATCAATGTCCTCAATACAGCCCAGGATTTCATCGGCTGCCTGCTGTGTCACCTGGCAGCCTTCATCGTTATAAACCTTGTAGCCGTTATAGTTTGCGGGATTGTGGCTTGCTGTGATCATTATACCCCCCGCACACTTGTAATATCTTACAGCAAAAGAAAGCGCCGGTGTCGGCATTAATTTTGGAAAGATGTAGACCCTGATACCGTTTGCAGCAAGCACTCCCCCGGCCTCCAGGGCAAAGCGAGTCGAGCAGTTACGGCTGTCATAAGAAATGGCCACCGCCGGAATATCACTTTTCCCGCCGTAATGGCTGTTTATGTAATTTGCGAACCCCTGCGTAACGCGCCTTACAGTATATATGTTCATGCGATTTGTTCCGGCTCCCAAAATTCCGCGAAGCCCTCCGGTACCAAATTCCAGGTCCCTGTAGAATCTTTCGTATATTTCCTCTTTTGCTTCTTTGTCTCCGGAATCGGCAACCAAACGATTTTCAAGCGCAGTCAATTCCCTATGTAATTTGGGTACCATTCCCGGATGCGAAAGCCATTGCTCCATTTTCCCAAGGGTCTGTTCGAAACGGTTTTCTTGTTCCATTAAAATCCCCTTCCTGTAAAGCCGAAGTATTATTCAGCGATGATAACTTATACCCAATTTTACCACAATTCACCCTTTATGAAAACAAAAAGAAAACAGAGGTTTCCCTCTGAATTCTAACCTTTTTCACTAAAAAGTTCCAAGACTTTGAACTTCAGCTTGAGCTTAACAGGCTTTTCGTGTTCCTCCGATAATGTTCGATATTTATCGTCCAACATCGCTTCTTTATAAAAATCGTCACCGCCCGGAAGATCCCCCGGATCCTGGCCTATAAGGCAAAGAGGAGGAAACAGAACGCACCACCAATTTTCGCCTCGCCCTTCCCCTATAGTAACGGTCAATGCGTTATATTTACCGGCAGGGAAGATAATATCCCCGTAACTTTTTTGAGGTATAAAGGTTATACCCAGCTCGGCTTTAACAGGATAATTGCAATCAGCCGACGAAAGAGCATCTCCGGCTTCTTTCTCTAATTCGGTGAGGTTCTTGTGTATATACTCTTTTGATCTGTCTATGTCTAAAGTGATCTCGTTCTGATCCGGCTTAGCCGCAGCAACCGCCTCGGCTACAAGCCCCTCGTTGATGGCGTGTAAAAGTCTGTCCCGGACCAAAAGCTTAAGCTGCTGATCTTGTTGTGAATTGCTGTTGGCAACTACATGAAAGCGAATAAAATCCTCATTTGACAATACGCCTGTATCGTCCGATAAAAGCAGGTAGCTGCAGCTGAAGAAAATCAGCAACAGTAAAAACAACAAAATCATTTGTTTTTTCTTGATTTTCATAAAGAAAGCTCCTTTCGTAGAGAATATCTGCTTTTTTTATTCTCTCCATAAAAGAGCATTCTTATAATCTTTGTTAATATCTGACCGGCAATATTAAATAAAATCAATTTTACATTTTAACAATCAGGACCTTAGATCCCGGCACAATTTCCTCGTGATCATCCAGATCATTAACGGCGCGCAGTCTGTTGATCGGTGTGCGATATTTTTTTGCCACCTTCCATATTGAGTCAACGTCTTTTGTCGCGTAAACAATAATTGCCGGATCAGGGCCTGATGTTCCTTCCTTCTCAATAATATTAACGGTATGTATCAATTCATCCGATGTCTTTTCAAATACGATTCCACTTATGACCATCTCGGCATTTACCGCGATTTGCTTGTTGTTGATTCGATCGAATCCAAAATCCTTTATCGTTACTTTGCAATCGGGCTCCATTCCTTCTTTGCAATCCGGCAGATCCAGCACAGCCCTGAATTCCAGATCGCTGTCGATTGTAAACGGTAATTTTCCGCTTTCACCGCCTATGCAAACCAATTTTACAGGTAAAGTCCCTTCGACCATTATCCTGTCCTGAAGACAATTTCGATTGGTTATTGACGGCACGCCCGAGATATATACGACCTGCTCCGCACTGCCATAAGCTTCGGGAATGTCGACTATTTCTCTTACTGTGATGTCTATATCACCGGTGCCGCAGAATCTGTTCAATTCCTTAAGTGTTTTTTCACATTCTACATCTTTAGTATAATGGTAAAGGTCCACAATACAGGGCTCCTGAATGCGGCGATAATATTCTATGGTTGTTTCAACTTCCATATCAAGGCACAATATATTGGAATACCCTTCATCATCCCTCTTTGCGGTAATTGAGCAATTTAGAATATCGAAGTTAGTTCTGCCTGCAATAAGGGGATAATTAAACTCTCCTTCCTTCATTTTCATAAATTGAGTAAAATCGGTCTTGCACTTGTAGAATGTGGTTCCATCGGCATTTCGATAGAGCAGATCTATATACGCCACAGCATTTATCATGGCCTTTTCGCCGCCGATCTGCTTGTGATTCTCCGCCAGGTTGACATTATAGCAAAGTATCTTGTCAATCTCCGGGGCATCTTCCCTCAGTTTGATCTCTTCGGATATTTCGATTATCTCAGCCTTTCTGATTGCCACATCAGCAAATTCAATTTCCTCGTGCAAAAGCTGCAGGTCTTCATTATCAAGTCCCTCAAACAACTGCAACTCATCTTGATAATATTCTTTGGCACATACTTCTATAACAGCGCTCAGCTTAAACTTTCTTTCATTTATTTTTTCGCATTGTATTTTGCTTATATCCGCGCTCATTGCAAGGGTTGAATTTGATAAAGTTTTAATTGACGTGTCTTCTCTGAATGGGGTCTTGGATTCCAGGGAAACGATTATCGGCTCTTCTTTATCATTCTCTGCGACATACAATACTTTTATCGCCAGATCACCCGATATCCGCAAAGGCTGTGCCGCCTGCGCTCCCACCGATACGTTGCGCTCTGTCAGCCTGCAGCTTCCTTCAACGTTGAGTATCTGGACCATATCCGGTTTGGTATCGGCGATCAAAATATCTTCTTCGACATTAATAGTTATAGGGTCATTGAGTCGAAAACCCGTAAATTTTATTTTTTTATTTTGTTGACCTGATGGTTGACTTAATGATTGCGATACCGGCAGTTCGGCAATTTTATTGTCCGCTTTTTTATCCGCTTTATAAACTGATTTATGGCTCGGTTGAGTTGGTTTAGGCACCGAAGCTGCCTTGCTTTTTCGCTCCGGATCGATTTCAATCACCCTGCTCGGTATCGGTCTTATTTCAGGGCTATCTGCCAAAACAACATTTTGATCCGGTTGATCCGGTTGGTCCGGCTGGTCCGGCTCCGGCAACACGCCCCCGGACAGGGCTTCCGAATCAACGGCAACCGCAACTTCATCCGACGCCGCATCTGTCTCTGTCTCTGTCTCCGCCTTTGCCTCTGCATCAGCCACCTCTATGGATACGGGTTCCGGCTCTTCGGCTTTTGGCAGCTCGGCAGCCACAATCTCAACAGCCGGCTCCGGCTCTTCAGTTTGAACCGTTGGAGTATCCTCAGCCCGGGCCTCTGCCTGAACTTCGGTCTTATCGGATTGTTTCAATGTTTCAAAGAGTTTGTCATATACGGTTGGATCAAATGCAGATGTGGGTTTTGCCGGTTGCAACGCAAAATCCGGTATATTTTCCTTATCAAAAAAATCGCTTTTGTACTCCATGCGTCTCCCCTCCAATACGGTGTCCCAAAAAAATACCTACAAATACAATTATAATTTATTCGAGGGGTAGTATAATTATGACATTAAGTAGCGATTTCTCCGCCTATAAGGTTATATCAGAAGATAGTTTTCGTAATAAAAGCACAGGAATCCGCGCCTTTCAATGAATCATAAACAGCTTGCGCATTTTCTTCTTTTTCTGTCAATGCAAAAACCGTCGGTCCGCTGCCGCTCATCATAACTTTTGTGTTGCCGGGGACTATGGATTGCAGCATTTTTCTTTCTTTATCTATTATGGGATATTTTTCAACACTTACATTTTCAAGGACATTGGACATCGACTCAATGACCCGGGTAAATTCTCCTGCCTTTAACCCGGATACAAGATCATTTGTGTTCGGTCGTTCTTTAATATTATTCAGATCCAAACTTTTATATATCTCCCCGGTGGATACGGATAATGGGGGTTTTAAAAGCACCGCATAGGCTTTGAGGGGAGGAAGAGGGTCTAACTTTTCACCTATTCCACCTGCCAATGCACAGGTGGATAAAAATTTGCTCCGATCGGAATTGCCGTCAATCGCAGCTTGCGCCATTATGCAAAAGGGAACATCTGCTCCCAGCCTGACACCTGCCTCCATCAGCTTCTCTGCCGACAAACCGCATTGCCATAAAACATTCAGGGCACGAAGTACGGCGGCTGCATCGGCGCTGCCACCCGCCAAGCCGGCTGCCATCGGAATTTTTTTTTCAATATGGATATGGATTTCCTCGCTCTGCTTCCCCGTAAATAGCTCTTTCATAAGATTTGCGGCTTTCCACGCGATATTATTTCTTCCGGTGGGCATTTCGTCGTTGTCCGAAGTTATGAATATATCGGGTCCGTCGGCCGTTCCGCCAAGCCGCACCGTAACAACATCGTGCAGCTCTATCTGATGCAATACCATAGCCACCTCATGATAGCCGTCTTCTCTTTTTCTAATTACATCAAGCGACAGATTTATTTTCGCATAAGCATTAAGTTCGATCTGTTTCATATAAATTCCTCATTTAAGAAACCTCCGGATGC
>CAYYHH010000020.1:6024-12713 GCA_964471645.1 uncultured Oscillospiraceae bacterium | reverse complement strand
GAAATAGCTGCAGAGCTGCCAAAAGAATTCTATAAGGAGCTAAATGGCGGGATACTATTGCTTCCTCAGGAAAAATTAAACCCTGCCGGTAAAGACAGGGATCTATATATTATGGGAGAATATCACCGCGGAGGCAGCATGGGGCGGTACATCGTCATTTATTACGGGTCTTTTCAAAAGCTGTATGGACACCTTGGTAAGAATGCATTAAAAAGGAGGCTGGCCCATACTTTGAAGCATGAATTTACCCATCATCTTGAATCAATGGCAGGTGAGAGAGCCCTTGAGAAGGAAGACGAAAAATTCCTCAGAGATTATTTGCGGGAGAAGCTTTAATCCTATATAAATTTCTACGTAACCTTTTGGGCATTGTTCACATAGAATATCTATATCGGTTAAACGGTTTAGTCACGGTTTAATAACGTATTTATAGATATTAGGAGGCCATAAATATGCCTGACGGGTTCAACGAATTGGATGAAACGATGCTCCCCCTTCTGACACCCCAGTATCTTACGTTTGCGCAATTCAATGCGATCAATCAATTTCGTTTTAATTGGTCGCTGTTCACGATCTGGATGGGGGATTATACAAATGCCAGAGTACTTAACAGCCCGGGTTTACCGGCGATAGCTGACAGGTTATTGCAAGGTGTCCCCCGTGAATTTTATAATTCAATAAAGTTATTCTTCGGACCGATTCGGGCTCAAGAATTCTCAAACTACTTGTCACTCTTTATTTCTACATATTTTAGATATTTAGAATCGCAAATTAACGGTGACATTGAGGGAGTGAGTGCGGCAACAAAAGACCTTTATAATGTAATTGAAGCAATGGCCAATTATCTGGGTTCTATCAATGCCTTCTGGTCGGTCGACATATGGAACAACTTACTTACCAGCTATCTGGGGATGACTTTTGATAAGGCTACGTACACATTGGCGGGCGATTATGACATGGTGATACAAATTGATGACCGGCTGCTTTATCAATCGATAGTGATGGCAGATTACATGGCGCAGGGAGTGATTGCCGAGTTTGTAATAAGCTAAAATACTTGGACTACGATGTCTATGACTACAAAAACGCATCCGCTCTTGTGTTTGAATTCAGGGGTATATTTTTCACAATATCTCCGAAAATGTGGGATTACTGAAAAAAGCCTGCAAGATAAATGCGAGGCGTAGGGTTATTTTCTGACATTATAAGACACGGGGCCGATAAAGATTAATTCCAGCTGATTTTTTCTGCCTTGTTCTTTGAATCCTCCAGGATCTCAACAAGCAACTTTGTCATAAACGGTGCATAGGTGAATGCAAAGGCGGTGCTTGCAATAGCGGCGGTTTTCTTTTTGTGCTTTTTGGGAACGCATATACCCGCCAATACGCCAAGCGACAATAGGCAGACTTTTATCATAGCCATATCCGCCACATTCATTTTCTTTATATATGAATTTGCAAAGTTAAAGATTTCCTTCATGAGCCGTACCTCCTTTTGTATATTATATCTGAAAAGTCAGTCAGATTCAAGTGCCGGAATCTGTATATAAGCCTCGCTCCCCATCGCCCAAAGCGGCAAATTCACCAGCCAATCTTCAAGCTTATAATCGCTCACGCTCGCCCGTATGGCTATTCCGGGCTTATATTTTTCATAAAAGACTTTTAAACTTTTTGTTATAGTATGGACTAAGTTAACACTTTTTACAACGATAATGAATGACATTTTGACACTTATTACGACGAATGCGTAGTGGAAGCTTCACATTTGCTACAATGAATGAGTAGTAGCAATTTCACATTTGCTACAATGAATGAGTAGCGGCAATTTCACATTTGTTACAATGAATACGTAGTGGCAGCTTCACATTTATTACAAGGGATGCGTGAAAATTAGAATGACAAAGCCACGAAAACTTCCCGGCAGCAACAGTTGCTTCGCAACCAAACCGGTTTAGCCCTGGACGATATCTTCAATATTTTCAATTGAAACCACGTCGACAATTATTCCTTTTTCACGTATCTGATCTACAAAATATTGGGGGGTCAAAGAATCGGTAATTACAATATCCACATGTTCAAAGCCGCTGATCTTAAAAAGAGACTTTTTATTAAACTTTGTATTATCTACCAGTGCAATCCTCTTGACGGCCTTTTCAGCCAATATGCGTTTCAGCTCGTTGTTTTCCAGACTGGATGTTGTAAATCCATCTTCTATAGTCACGCCATCACAGCTAAAAATGTACATATCGATTTGTGAAAAGTTATTTAGAACTTGTTTTGCCAGATATCCGTTTGTAGAACCGTTACCCGTAACCATACCGCCGAGCAGAAAAATCTGGTTGGCACCGCTGCGCAAGATTTCATCGGCAGTGTTGATATCATTGGTGATGACGGTGATATCCTTACATTTGTTCAGATGTTTGGCCAGTTCAAATGTTGTCGTGCCAGAATCCATAGCCAGCAGACTGCCCGCGGCAACATGCTTCAGCGCATGTTGAGCGATAGCCTTTTTTTCAGGAATAGAGCTTTTCATTCGAACTTGCCAGGTAGCCAGGTCAGGCTTCACGTAGACCTGCTTATTAGCCATAGCGCCCCCGTATGTTTTAACTAAAAATCCGCCTTTTTCGAGCTGGTTGAAATCACGCCGTATCGTTTCGATAGATACACCAAGAGATGACTGCAGTTCCGAGGTTTTTACAACCCCGTCTCTCATCAACATATCCAGGATCTTTTTCTGCCTTGAAGACTTCATGGATTTCCGTTTCCTTTCTTCGGGGTAATATAACATCTTTTGTATTATGTACTAGTATAAAACAAAACATGAAACAATGCAATATTTTTGACCACAAACTGGTATAGACTTGTATAAACTTTGCAGAATTGACCATATATAGGCATAAAATGTAGCCATAATATTATAAAGTCGTGGATATTCATCAAAGTTTGACAACGTGTTGACAACATATTGATACCGTGATATGCTATTTCCACAAAGTAGACAGAGCATTCCAATAACAAACAGAATATTATCTTTATATGAGGGAAATTTCATGAGAAAACTCTATCTGGGAATTGATCAGGGAACCACTATGACAACGGCCTTGCTTTTGGATGAAAGCTGGAAGGTGGTTGGGCGGGGTCAAAAAGAACACAGGCAAATTTTCCCTAAACCCGGTTGGGTCGAACATGATCCGGTGGAAATCTATGAATCGTGTCTGGAAGCAGTGAATCTGGCTTTGTTGCAAGCAAATGCAGAAGCAAAACATATCTATTGCATGGGTATAGACCATCAGGGAGAGACATGTCTGTTTTGGAACAAACACACAGGCGAGCCTGTCTATAATGCAATCGTATGGCAGGATCGGCGGACAGCCGACATGGCGGAAAAGTTAAAGCAAACCCATGAGGAACTAATCCACAGCATAACCGGAATGCTGCCTGATTCTTATTATAGCGCCACAAAACTTCGGTGGATAATGGACAACGTTCCGGAGGTAAAAGAAGGTATCGCTAAAGGCGATTTGTTGGCAGGAACGCTGAATACATGGTTGATTTGGAAATTTACCGGGGGAGCCGCATATGTAACGGATGCCTGCAGCGGCGTTCGCCTGATGCTTATGGATATAAAGAAAGGCCAATGGGATCAAGGACTTTTAGATCTTATCGGCATACCAAGTGAGATTTTGCCTCCAATACATAATTGTAACGAAATATACGGCTATACCCATCCTGATGCTTTTCTGGGCGCTAAGATTCCTATTGCCGGAAGCATTTCGGACTCAAATGCGGGTATCATAGGGAGCGGAAGCTCTGCAGCCGGGACTCTGAAGACCTCTTACGGTACAGGCAGTTTTATGACACTGATAACAGGAGATCAACTAATCCATTCAAAAGTTGGTCTTATGGGCTGTTGTTGCTGGAAACTCAATGGCGTTCCGACATTCTCACTAACCGGTGCCTCGTACGTGGCGGGCGCGGCAATACAATGGCTCAGAGATGGAATTCGAATCATTGACAGTGCCGGAGAAACCGAAACAATGGCGGCCTCAGTAAAGGATACCAATGATGTTTATTTTGTTCCGGCATTTGCAGGTTTGGCTACACCATATTGGGATCAATATGCGCGTGGCGCCTTTGTTGGTCTTACCGGCAGTGTTCAAAGGGAACACCTCGTCCGGGCGGTACTGGAAAGTATTGCTCTTCAAAACATGGATGGTTTTCGTGCAATGAAAAGTGAATACGGCGGGGAAATCAATAAAATGCGAGCTGACGGAGGCATGGTCGACAATAGCTTTTTAATGCAATTTCAGGCGGATTTGCTCGGTGTTCCCGTTGAATTGCCAGCCGAAAAGGAAACCTCGGCAATGGGGTCAGCTTTTCTTGCCGCATTGACAATGGGAGATTTTAATTCGCTGTCGGATGCGAATCCCTATGTGAAATTCAAATCCGTGTTCGAACCAAAAATGTCAGAAGATGAGCGTGAATATAGGCTTGGACGCTATCATAAGGCGGTAGAATGCAGCCGCAATTGGGCACGGGAATAAGCCATATCAGGTTTATTTTATCAGGTTTATATAGAAGACAGTTAACAATACATCATTAAAGGCAGGAGTCAATATATGAACATTAGAGAATGCGACGTGGTTATTGTAGGATGTGGTCCGGCAGGTTTGGCGGCAGCAATTGCCGCAAGGAAAAACAATGCCCGATCTGTGCTGATAGTTGAAAGGGATGCTTATTCGGGCGGGATTTTACAACAGTGTATACATCCCGGATTTGGACTGAAATACTTTAACGAAGAACTGACGGGACCTGAATATGCCCAACGATTTATCGACGAGGTTGTGGAAAATAATGTTGAAATATTATTCGACACCATGGCAATACATATTGATAAAAATGTACTTACCTGCATAAATACCCAAGGCGTACTTAAAATCAACGCGGGCGCAATTATACTCGCAATGGGATGTCGTGAGCGGACCCGAGCCAATTTGTTTATTCCCGGCAGTCGGCCCGCCGGAATTTATACCGCTGGTACTGCGCAAAGATTGATGAATATCCAAGGCCATAAGGTAGGCAAAGAGGTAACGATACTCGGCTCCGGTGATATTGGAATGATAATGGCGCGGCGTATGACGCTGGAAGGCGCCACTGTCAAGGCAGTAGTCGAGATCATGCCCTTTCTGACGGGACTTACCCGCAACAAAGTCCAGTGCTTAGATGATTTTGAAATACCGCTTTTACTTTCTCATACCATTGTAGACATAACGGGAGTCGAACGCGTAGAAAGCGTAACCGTCGCCCCCATAGGTCCGGACAATAACCCCTTATTAGAAAAAAGTCAAACAATAAGCTGCGATACATTATTGCTTTCTGTGGGTCTCATACCGGAAAACGAGCTTTCAAAAACCGGTGAAGTTCCCCTAGTGCCCGCAACGAAGGGAGCGTCTGTCAATCAATTCATGCAAACGCTTAAACCCAATATATTTGCCTGCGGCAATGTTCTTCATGTCAATGATTTGGTTGACAATGTGAGTAAGGAAGGGGAAATTGCGGGGAAATACGCGGCACTGTTCAGCCGCGGCGAATTGCAGGGAGACACGGAGGTATCTAAATTGCAGGCGGTCCCGGAGGTACCCACATTGCCCGGGGAAAATGTCAACTACATTTGCCCGCAGCGCGTAGCTAAAACCGGCAGTGAAAATATTGATTTGTTTTTCCGTGTAAAAAAACCCGATCAGGATGTGATATTAACTGCATTTAGCGGGGATACAGAGCTAGCCCGCCGCAAAGTAATTGCTGCCAGTCCGGGGGAAATGGAATCCCTTACAATAAAAAAAGAAATGTTAAAGAACATTGGCGAAAACATCATAGTAAATGCAATAAGACAGAGGTAGTTAAATGGAAAAAGAAATCATTTGTGTTATTTGTCCCAAGGGATGCAGGATCAAGGTTACGGGTGAAGAAGGAAGGGTTCAAAACATTGAGAATTATGGATGTAAAAAGGGTGTGGAATATGCGAGCACTGAATTTATAAGTCCATGTCGTATACTGACATCCTCGGTGGCTGTGGATGGGTCAGAAGATAAGCGGATGCTTCCGGTTCGCTCCTCCGCACCTGTTCCTAGAGACAAGTTAATGTTATGCATGGAACAAATCAAAAATACAAAGGTAAGTTCTGCCGTAGAAATGCACCAACCCGTGATAGAAAATATCCTTGGAACAGGTATCGATATGATCGCCTGCAGATCTATTCGTTAGGAGGTTAGACATGTATAAGACAGATGTTTTGATAATCGGCGCAGGTGCTGTAGGCATTGCAACCGCCAGAGAATTGTCAAAATTTAAAATAAAAACAATGGTGGTTGACAAGAACGATGATGTGGGCGGTGATGCCTCGAAATCCTGCAGCAGTTGTATAAGCACGGAATATACCCTTGCTCCCTTCACGCTGGAGTCAAAGATTTGTCAATCATCTCGTCCTCTGTTTGATCAGCTGTGCAAGGATTTGGAGATACCCCACAATGTCTGCGGCAGCATTACGCCGGCTGTAACGGAAGAACAGTATAAAAAAATTCCCGAGATACTGAAGAGGGCTTTTGACAACGGAGTTTACGATTCTGAATTTCGCACGAGAGAAGAACTTTTAGAGATTTTTTTGGACTTCATTCAAGAAGAGGACCATTC
>CAYYHH010000020.1:0-6014 GCA_964471645.1 uncultured Oscillospiraceae bacterium | reverse complement strand
AAGAGAAGAACTTTTAGAGATGGAGCCCAACTTGAATCCTGAGAACTACGGGGGTATCTATAATCCCCGGGATTCACAAATCAACCAGTTTCTTTTAGTATCGGCACAAGCGGAAAATGCAGCCGAAAATGGCGTTGAATTTTTGCTGGATTGCAAGGTGGAAGATATTGAGGTCAGTAACGGGGCCATCTCATGCGTTAAGACTACTAAAGGAGATATAAAAACAAAGTATGTGATAAATGCGGCCGGACTTTACTGTGATACCATCGCAAAAATGGTAGATGAATGTGACTTTGAGGTACATCCGAGGAAAGGTCAATTCTTCCTGCTTCACAAGGATACGCCGGTAAAGGTTTCCCATATCATTCTCTCGATACCTACCCCACAAACCAGGGGGAAATTAGTCATTCCTACGGTAGAAGGCAATATTCTTGTCGGGCCTACAGCTGAGGATCTATATGATAAGCAAGATAAAAAAACCACAGCGGAAGGCATGAAACAGGTTGAGCTCGAGGCGCGCATGTTAATACCTGATTTACATATGGAGGATGTTATCACACAATTTGTCGGGCTGCGTCCTGCGCGTGAACCTGAAGGTTATAATATTTTAATTTCTGAAAAAGTAAGAGGCTATGTAGGTATTTCGGGTGTAAGATCTTCGGGACTCACAGGCAGCCTGGGCATCGCCAAATATACAATACAGATGATGCGTGAGGCGGGCTTAGATCTAGAGCGTAAGAACGATTTTTATGGTTATCGAAAGGGAATTATAAGCTTTTCTACAGCCGGTGATAAGGAAAAAGATGATTTGATTTCACAGGATCCGCTGTATGGCCACATCATTTGCCGCTGTGAACAAATCACTGAAAGTGAAATTCTGCAGGCTATCCATCGACCGGTGGGTGCCAAAACGGTTGATGCTGTCAAACGCCGGGTCCGCGCCGGGATGGGACGCTGCCAGGGTGGTTTTTGCGGACCGCAAATTATTGAAATCCTCAGCCGCGAGTTGGGAATCGAACCTGAAGAAGTCCGAAAAAGGGACGGTAGATCATACATGCTGCAAAAATAGCATGGAGTATTGAAAACCCTTTTTATATAGTTCGTTGTTTATAAAAGAGGAGGAGAGTAGTGATGAAAAGAACAAAGTTTATTTTGTTGGCACTCATGCTGATGCTTGGATCTTTGTTGATAGCGGGATGCGGCAACGGCGGCAGCGATGGGGAGGATAACGGAGATCTTCCAAAGTTTGAATTGACCTTGTCGTCCGAATACACTGCAGACAACCATCAAACAATTGCGTTACAAGATGCAGCGGACAAAATTTTTGAACAGACAGATGGCAACGTCAAAATCAAGATTTTTCCCAATATGGCTCTTGGGGATTACACAGTAGTATACGGTCAGGTAATGACAGGTGATATTGACATTTGCGCTTGCCCGATCGCATCATCTTACGGCGTCAATGCGGATATTTTATCCCTTCCTTACCTTGCTACAGACTTTGATGAATTTAAAGAATACTTTTTCCCGGGCTCCTATGTTTGGGATGTCGTATCCAGGGTCAACGACGACAATGGAACGGTTTTGATGGGGATCTTTAATACAGGATTCATGGGTATCGGCTTTACCACACAGTCTCTGCCGTCTGAAGACTTCGACTTTTTGACGGATGGGGATATTTCAAAAGATCCATTGCTTCGCATACCCGGTACAAACGTTTTTGCCAGGCTTATCCCCGCTATGGGATATCGCACCACAACTATTCCATACTCGGATCTTTATGCGGCTCTCCAGTCAGGAATTGCAGACGGCTGGATCGGCGGCAGCGCTTTGGTCAACTGGGAAAGCTTCCGTGACGTAATCAACTATTTTGTAGATTGCCGTGCGGTTAACGAATGTATTCCTATTACAATGAATAAAAAACTGCTGGAAAGCATGCCGCAGGAATATCAGGGCATTATCAAACAGGCCTTCTTAGATGCAGCAGAACGGGTTGCCGATGAACGTATGGAGCAAGAGATGCAGGCAATCAAGGATATGGAGGGCTACGGAATTAAAATAATTGAGGGAACAAATGAAGAAATCGTTGCTTTGCGGGATAAAGTCCGTTCATCCGTCTGGACACAAATGAGCGACGTCCTGGATCAAGAAATCATTGACAAATTAGGTGAAGTATACGGTGTAAAATATTAGTTTAGGCTTGCTCGGATAGGAGGCTGTTGCTATGCAGCCTCCGCTTCCTTTAATGAGAGGTTAAGGAAAATGAAGAGAATTGAAGAGTTTTTTGCCTGGCGGGCAATCGTCACGTTGCTGAGGGTGACGTTAATATTTTGCAGCGCCAGTGCGGTACTCTGTATTGTTGTCAGCGTATTTATGCGGTATGTGTTTAAAACCAGCCTGTTCGGAGTTGAAGAGATTATACTGCTTGTTGCCATGTGGCTGTATTTTATCGGTGGCGTTTACGGCAGTTATAAGGACAATCACATAACGGCTGACGTCCTGTCAACATATGTTAAATCGGAAAAAATAAAGAAGGCTCTGAGGGTGTTCGTTTCAGTATTGTGTTTACTGATTTCAATCGTTTTTGCTGCATGGGGAATTACTTATATTAATTGGTGCCTTCAAGTGGGAGGAACGACGGTCGGGCTGCATATCCCGCTTATATATTCCCGATTCCCTCTTTGTATAGGTTTTATAATGATGTGCCTTTTTAACGTTTATCATTTGATCAATGTTGTTATGAACAGGCAAATTTCCGGAGGGGGGTCGTCGGCATGATAATTATAATTGGATTTGTACTTCTGGTGGTTTTGTTAGTGGTCGGAGTTCCGGTACTGTACTGTTTTGCCGCTGTAACAATACTGTTGGCTACCGTATTAGGGTATACCCCGCTGGGGCTTTTCCCGACTATGTATGGGAAACTGGCCAATGTTGTGCTGCTTTCCATCCCGCTTTTCATCATGGCCGGAGGTGTTATGGGGAAAGGCAGGATAGGGGACACCTTAGTGGATCTTATCGAAACCATATTCTTCAGGGTTAAAGGGTGCCTTGCCCTGGTGACCACTGCATCATGTGCCGTATTTGGTTCGATTTGCGGCAGCGGTGCAGCAACTTTGTCATGCATCGGATCCATAATGCTGCCAAAGATGAGGGAGCGCAAATATCCTATGGAATTTGCGGCGGCGATTGCCTGCTGTTCCGCACCCATTGGAATGCTTATCCCTCCCAGCAGTATACAGATCGTGGTGGCCTGGGCAGCGAACCTTTCTGTTCTGGCATGTTTTTTATCCACAGTTATCCCCGGAATTATATTGACGGTACTACTTTGTGCAACGAGTTACTTTATCCTGAGAAAGAACCCCGACATCGCCACATGCGTTGCGGCGGGGCAGGTGATTTCTTTTAAAGATAAGAGATCCTATTTTAAATTGTTGGGAAACAGAACTAAGGATGCGATCCCTGCCTTGTTGATGCCTGTTATTATATTGGGAGGAATTTACGGCGGTATCATGACGCCCACCGAGGCGGCGGCTGTATCGGTGTTTTACGCAATCCCTGTTGCCGTGTTTGTATACAAAGGCATTAAAATGATAGAAGTGAAGGATGTGCTTATCGATACGGCAAACACGACGGGAATTGTCATGGTAATGGTCGTTATGACGATGGTTATGGGCCAGATTCTTACTATGGAAAATGTGCCGGGCATGATGCTGGATTTTGTTACGAACATATCCCAGGGCAATAAGATGGTAGTGTTAATCATGATAAATGTATTTCTTGTCGCCATTGGCATGATTATGGATGATACATGTGCGACGATGCTGTGCACACCGCTTTTGATGCCTTTGGCGATCAGCTTTGGTATCAGCCCTTATCAAATGGCAGCTATACTAGGTGTCAATTTGGGTATGGGTAATGTGACCCCGCCAACAGCCCCGTTCTTATATATGGCTTCCCAGATGGCGAATGTGAACTCGGCCAAAGTAATCAAATATGTGCTTATATTGATTTTATGCGCATACATACCGACGCTGATTTTAACTTCTTATATACCTGAAATTTCAACATTTTTACCCCAATTGATCCTTGGGGACAAAATTGTTATGAGATAATTTTGCCGTGGCTCTTGCCTGCGCAGTTTCGATCAGTAAACTGTTTACCTGTAAGGCCAAAAATAAACAGTTTACCCCTTGGTAGGCCGCCAGTGGTTTACAAATGGCGTCGTTGCAATTATCTGATATATGCGATAGAATTCTATTTAATACAAATGTTGTTACAACTTACTATCCGGCGTTTTCAAAGCTGTACCAAAGATTAAGCAAGGAGCTCTAAAAATGTTTGGATTGCTTGAAAGGGATACAGATTGCATTGTGGATGCGATCAGGAAATTTAGCGAAATTAAAGAGGTCAAAATATTCGGAAGCAGGGCCTTAGGTAATTTCAAAACAGGATCGGATGTTGATATTGCACTGTTTGGTGAAAAGGTTGACAAGAAAACTGTCAGAAGATTGAGTTACGAATTAAATGAAGAATATCCTTTGCCGTATTTTTTTGATGTTGTAAATTACAATGAAATTTACAACAGTGAATTGAAAAATCATATCGACAATGTTGGCAAAACCATTTACCGGGGTACTAACTAACAGCCGGACTAACAGCCGGAATTCAGCGGCTAATATTTCTTAGGTAGTGATTGATGCTGAGTTTCAATAGCAAGTTAGATAGTGTTTTGTACCTTGTATCATAAGTAAAATTAAGGAAGAAAAATATGAAGATCTGTATTCTGATGGGGAGTCCCAGGCCAAATGGCAACACGGCATCCCTGTTGAGGCCTTTTGTGGATGAACTGAAAAAACACGACGTTGAGGTATGTGAAATAAATCTTTACACAAAAGAAATCAAACCTTGCATTGCATGCCGAAAATGCCAGGATGTATTCGGCGCCTTTGGATGCCCTCAGGAAGATGATATGCAATTTATATTCGATGAGATTCTGGAAGCGGATATCTTTGTCCTGGCAACACCTATCTATGCTTGGTACTGCACCGCACCCATGAAGGCTATGCTTGACCGCCTGGCATATGGGATGAATAAATATTACGGCAGAATTGGTAAAAAAGAATGCCTCTGGGAAGGGAAGAAATGCGCTGTAATCGCAACTTGCGGGTACCCTGTTGAAAAAGGTGCAAGTGAGTTTGAGCAGGGCATGAAAAGATTTTGCAAACATTCAAAACTTGACTTTGTTGGAATGCTCGCGGTGCGTGATGAAGGGTATCACACAGAATTTATGAATGTGCAGAAGGCGGAAGAGGCAAGGAGATTTGCGGAACAGGTAGTTATCATCTGAAATTGCGGACAACTCATTCTACAGATCAAAAGTCCACCGTGGGTTGCTTTGGGAGTATTCGGTAGGATAAAGAATCAGCGATTGGACCCTGCGGCCGTCCCACTTTTTCTGCATCACAAAGACAGGCCGTTCGCATTGGCCCTTACTATCGAAGAAGATTTTCCCGGTGATTCCGTCGATAATTCGGTGAGACGCCAAGTCGTCGCGCAGGATTCTCTTATAATCATCACGCCAGATTTGAGGAAGCGTCCTGATGAGGCTTTCCTTAAGAATATATGTAGCCTCGTAGCTCATAGCGGCAAACATGTCAGGTACGTCGTCGTATTCCGCCAGATAAGTTTTGAGAAAAACATCAGACATGGGGGTGGAGAAGGAAGGGTGCCATTGGGTTGAAAAGACGCAGCCTTCGACATAAGAATCCAATTCTTTATCAAAATTGGAATAGTTGAATCCCCCCTCGCCCCACAATAATCCCGTGAACCCAGCCTCTCTGGCACTCTTCACAATTCCAATGCTCTCAATGCCTGAGGACGCGACATATATAAGGTCAGGAAATTTATCGCCTCTTGCCTCAAAATGCGCGGAATAGTCATCTTTACCTAATTGAAAGGAATCGTTAAGAAGCAGATCATCTTCCCTCTGCAAAAAACTCAGATCTTCCAATACA
>CAYYHH010000019.1:4766-12791 GCA_964471645.1 uncultured Oscillospiraceae bacterium | reverse complement strand
CTGCTGTAAACCATGCCGTTTTGCCCGATGATATATACCCCCTTGAGATACCCGTGGGCGCTTACCGTATTTTCAAGTATGGTGTTGACATCGTCTTTGTTTTTGCCGGTGTCATCCGCCAACTCATTGATGATATTTGAATTCAAAGAAAGCATAGAAGCCGTATCGTTGATCGTATTCAAAAAAAACTCCAGATTATATTTGGTCTTGTTGGCGAGCTCGATGGAGTAGTTTACCTGATTCTCTTTCAAAGTGTTAAAAAACAAAGAATATAAAATATAACCGATGACGGTAAGAAAAAGCAGCATAGTGCCTGCGTAAAAAAAGAATATTTTGTTTCTTATGCTGAAAAATTTCATTATTGTCTACCTCGCAGTGCGTTTCAATTCTTAAGCAGAAAATGCAATATGATTATATCATATATTGCGAAGCAATTTTGACGAGATAGGACATTTGGAAGGTTAAACCATTCACATTTTTTATTTGTGAAATGGTTTATTTTCTTGCAATTTATAAACCATTCTTTCAATGAATGCCGCTTTTGGATCAGGGTCATAAACCATAACTTGTGATTTTGTGCCTAAAGGATTATTACTTGAAGATTTATAAACCATTTTCTATTTAAAATATGGGGATGGTTTATTCACTCGGGAAGACATTCCCTTCACCATGATAACAAAGTTTAGACTACAGTTGTCAGCTCCTGATTTAGTTGTACTTACAACTAAATACAGAGTACATGAAGCCGCCAGTATTTTTGCAAGACAACCCGCCCACGTCCTTAATTATAGCGGACGGTATATCGTGTAAAAAAACAGGAATAATAGAAAAAATAATCTGAATATTAGAAGAATGTTTTAATAAATGCGAAAATTGGTTAATTCATTAACGATGAAAAGTAATAATTATAGTAATATATTTTATTCAATTAAAATCCTCGATCGGTATAATTAATTATAGAGTAATATCGTTATCCCAAAGTAAAAGAAAGTTAAAGGGAGGAAACACATGAAAAAGTCTAAAGCTCTAAAACTCACTGCAATCGCATTGATGGTTCTTCTTTTGGCCACCGGCATAATAGGATGCGGGGGCTCAAATGACACAGGCGGCGGCGATGAGGTTTCAGTTGATGGATTCAGCTGGGATATGGCAAGCGGGGCCAAACTCAAGGTTATGTTCAACCAGCATCCCTATGCAGAAGCAATCATCAAGAAACTACCGGAGTTTACCAGCGCTACCGGAATCGAAGTAGAGTATTCCTTAACGCCGGAAGAAAATTACTTTGACAAATTAACTATTGCTTTAAACTCTCGCTCGGGAGATCCGGACCTATATATGTCGGGCGCATATCAGCTTTGGGAGTATGCCCCTGCAGGATACGTAATGGATCTTGATCAATTTTTGAACGACCCCAACATGATGGATCCAAACTATAATGTTGGCGATTTTTATGAAGGAATTATCGGAAGCCTCAGATGGGATCTTAAGGCCGGACACAAGACCGGTACAGGACCGCTTTGGGCACTGCCCCTTGGATTTGAATCCAACGTATTGGCCTACAACAAAAGAGTTTTCGACGAATTGGGTCTTGAGCCCCCCTCAACGATGGAAGATCTTCTGGCAATCATGCCTAAACTCAAGAACTTTGGCGGACCGGGAACTTATCCGTTAGCTATTCGCGGAGCCAGAAACTGGGGAACGATACACCCGGGATACATGACTACGTACTCCAACTATGGAGCTGTTGACTTCACCATCGAAGATGGCAAGCTGGTTTCCCAGGTCAACTCCCCCGAAGCTGTAGAAATGACCGAAATGTGGGTCAAACTGATCAAAGAGGGCGGAGCCCCTTCATGGTCAAGCTATACATGGTATCAGGCCGGTGCTGACTTTGGTGCCGGTAAAGCAGCGATGCTGTTCGACGCCACCTGCAACGGTTACTTCCAAAATCCGGAAGGCGCATCTGAAGAAGCCGGAAACCTTGCATGGGTCGCTCCTCCGCTGCCCAACGGAATGACAGAGATCAATGCTAATATGTGGACTTGGTCAATGGCCATCAATGAAGCCACTAAGAACAAGACTGCTGCATGGCTGTTCCTGCAGTACTTCACCACCGCCGAATACCAGAAATGGTCCATCGTGGAAGGAAATGCTGTAGATCCGCCGAGAAAATCTGTATTTGAAAGCCAGGAAGTACAGGATGTATTGGCAAGAAACACCGGATACATTGAGACATTCAACGCAACCGTACCCGGCACAACGATCCAATTCACGCCACAGCCGCATTTCTTTGAAACTACAACTGAATGGGCTGCTACCCTTCAGGATATCGTGGCCGGCAAATATAGTTCCGTACAGGATGCTATGGATAAGCTGAAAGTGAAGATGGACAAAGTAGTAGAAGATGTAGAAGCCGAATAAAGCAAAATAAAGCATATGGAATTAGGGAGGCCCTCCTCCCTAATTCTATCTAATGAAGGTTTCCTCAAGAACATTGCAGGAAACCTTACACAGGAACGAATAATAGAGGAGGATGGATCAGTTGACTAATCCTGTAAGATTGAAAAAGAACTTGAATACCAATAATAACGAAATTACCTTAGAGGATAATGAAATACCGTTTCTTGTCAAAGCAAGGCCGTACCTCATAATTCTTCCTGCACTGATCTTGACGATAGGTATTTTATATCCCTTCGCGACTGCTATTTATTTATCGTTGACCGACTTTTCATTTCGATCGATTGATTACAAGTTTATAGGTCTTAAAAACTGGATCAATATGTTTTCTTCAAAGGACTTTTGGCATGCCTGTCTGGTAACGGCACAGTACGCCATTTCGACCACAGGAAGCGAAATGATTGCAGGATTGATTATGGCACTTTTGCTTGTTAAGGATAGCAGGTTCACAAAAATCCTGCGAGTTGTACTTATATTTCCGCTGATGATTGCCCCGGTTATTGCCACGCTTATATGGCAGCTGATGCTCAACAACTCAGTAGGAATCGTAGAAAAGTTTTTAAATTTGTTTGGAGTATATAATTTCCCGTGGGCATCTTCCGCATCTACGGCATTATTTACCGCAACTATGATCGACTTCTGGGTCTATACGCCCTTTATCATGCTGCTCATGCTGGCCGGTTTGCAGTCACTGCCCAAATCGCCTTACGAATCGGCTAAAATCGATGGCGGCTCTCCCTGGTTTACATTCAGGACGTTGACGCTGCCTTTGCTGAAACCTTTTATTTTAATAGCCCTCATATTCAGACTGATGGCTTCTATGCAGGAGTATGGGATCATTTTTGCCCTTACAAAGGGAGGCCCCGGAGACACTCTCATGAACCTTTCCTTGACGGGCTACAATACAGGGTTTGCATTCTCCAGTCTTGGGAAAGCTGTACCGTATTTGCTTGTATTATGGCTTGTTATTTATATCATCAGTCAGAAATTAGTTGGTGCATGGCTCAGAGGACAACGGGCTGCACAAGGACAATAAAAGGAAAGGGATATTACAATGAATAGCAGGTTAAAAGAATCGCTGAAGGGTGTTTCAGCATATACGGTAATCAGCTTGTACACGGTATTTGCTATATTTCCGTTGATTTGGTTAATAATCATATCGTTCAAAAGCGATATGCAGATGTATAATACGACATTCATATTCACGCCGACACTGGACAATTACAAGATCGTGCTTTTAGAAGGCGCGGACTACATAAAGGCGTTCCTCAATAACGTCATCGTCAGCGGAGGCGCCGTTCTCCTATCGTTGCTCGTAGGAGTCCCGGCTGCTTACGCATTCGCGCGATATGACTTTGCAAAAAAAGAAAGCCTTGCCTTTACCATCTTGTCTTTCAAATTTGCACCGGAAATCCTCGTTATATTACCATTGTTTATGATCTATCAGAAAATCGGCCTTTATGACAGCTATTTCGGATTGATCTGGGTTTATCAGCTCATTACACTGCCTCTGTTAATTTGGGTGCTGAGAGGATATTTTGAGGAGATTTCAGTTGAGATTGAGCAGGCGGCCAACCTGGACGGATACTCCTGGTATCACGTGTTTTGGAAAATTCTGATTCCCCTTATCAAGCCCGGCCTGGTAGCATCGGCACTGTTGGCATTTATATTTGCCTGGAACAGCTTCACCTTCCCGTTATTGTTGAGCGGATTCAAAATTGAAACAGTAACTGTTGCCGCATTGAGATATATCGGATCCGACACGGTCCATTACGGCCAGATGGCGGTTGCGGCGGGAGTGGCCGCGCTTCCCGAAGTCGTGCTGGCGCTTATCATACAGAAGCATCTGGTTAGGGGCCTGAGCTTCGGAGCAGTTAAAGGATAGGGAGATAATTAATATGGCAAAAGTTGAACTTTGTAATATAACAAAAAGATTTGGGTCGATTACAGCCTTGGACGATATCAGCTTCGAGGTCAAAGATAAAGAATTTTTTGTATTGTTCGGTCCCGCCGGGGCAGGAAAAACGACCATACTAAAGGTCATTGCCGGAATCGAGTTCCCCGACAGGGGAGAGGTGAGGATCAGCGATAAAAATGTCAATTATGTCGAGTCGTCGAAACGGAACGTTTCCATGGTTTTTGAAAACTATGCCCTGTATCCTCATCTGACCATCTACGATAATATTGCTTCTCCCATGAGAAGTCCCCTTTACAAAAAGGATGAAGATACTATCAAAAAGGAAGTGCTCAGGGTAGCTTCGATGTTGAAAATCGATCAATTGCTCGACAGGCTTCCCAGTCAGGTCAGCAACGGGCAAAGGCAGAGAACCGCCTTGGGCAGATGCCTGGTCAGAAACCCCAATGTATTTCTGATGGATGAACCAATTGCCCACCTCGATGCAAAACTGAGGCACTTCATGAGAGCTGAGCTGAAGGAAATGCAAAGCAGCCTGAATACAACGACCATCTATGTTACACATGATTACATGGAGGCACTCAGCCTTGGGGACAGAATTGCAATAATCAATGAAGGGAAAATCCTGCAGATCGGTACAGGGGATGAGGTATATTTGACCCCGGCCAACGAGTTTGTTGCTAAATTTATCGGTGAGCCTGAGATAAATCTGCTGGATGCACAGCTTGATAAAAGCGGTTTGCAGACAAAAGTGCTGATGTTGGATCAAGAGGTCGCTTATCCCATAGAGCAGGATGTAGCAGAGGTGCTTGAATCGGGAAAATATCAAGAGATAAGAGTCGGCCTCAGGGGCAATGACATTGAGTTCAGTTTCAAAAAAGAAAATGACCAGTTCATAGCGGGGAAAATTTACAGTGTAGAGCCCATAGGGAACAAGACCGTTCTGGTAGTGGAAGTCAACGGCCACAAGCTCAGGCTCGTTGCACCCAACGATCTGCAGGCACAGATCGATCAGGAAATATACATAAGGGTAAAGATGGAAAAGGCAATGTTTTTCAACGCGGAAGATCATAACTATATCTACAGACATAATCAGGAAGAATTGTTGGGGGTGAGATAGTGGCAAAACTTATGTTAAAAAATCTTTACAAAAGATATGATAACAAGGACAAGAAAAAAGGAAAAAAGCTGAATCCCTATGCTGTCAACAATTTGACCCTGGAATGTGAGGACGGAGAATTTATCGGGATATTGGGGCCCTCCGGATGCGGGAAAACTACTACGCTGAGAATGATTGCCGGCCTGGAAGACATTACAGACGGAGAAATAATCATAGGCAATACTGTAGTTAACAAAGTTCTGCCCAGGGACAGGGGTATCGGCCTGGCATTTGAAGACTATGCGCTTTATCCGCCGCTTACAGTATATGAGAATATCGCCTTTAACTTAAGAGCGAAGAACGTTAAAAACGAAATCATTAAAAAGGAGATCGACAGGATTGCACCCTTGCTCAAGGTAGATGACCTGCTCGATATGAAGCCCGGGAAGCTCAGCGGCGGTCAAAAGCAGAGGGTCAACATCGCAAGGGCAATCGTAAGGAAGCCTCAGCTTCTGCTGCTGGATGAGCCCATGTCTCATTTGGACGGCAAGATGAGGCAAGTCCTCAGAACCGAAATAAAAAGGTTACATAAAGAGATAAAATGCACGACCATCATAGTGACCCACGATCAGATGGAGGCGATGTCGCTCGTAGACAGACTTGCCATCATGAAGGATGGAGAGCTTCAACAGTTTGGAACGCCCTTCGAGGTTTATGACAATCCGGTCAATGAGTTCGTAGCCGGATTCATCGGGGAACCTCCGATGAACATCTTTACCGTAGAGGTTCAAAAGAGGGAAGATGGATTTTTCTTCAAACTGCAAGAAGCGGAAATTCTGATTCCGGTACCGGAACGCTATTACCCCGTTGTAAGCGGCGGGATGTTGGTCCGGTTGGGTGTAAGGCCGTCCGACGTGCTTATCGTAGGGGATGACAGCAAAGGATCTGACGTAAGAATTTCAGTATTTGAGAACCTGGGCGATGAGAAGAAAATCAGTTTCCGCGTAGGAGAAGGTTTCCTGACCTTGATCACTACAGATGATAAACGATACAAGCAGGGTGACATGGTGAAATTAGATGTGAAATCCGAAAAGACCCACTTGTTCGATGTAAATACCGGAGTGAAATTAACAGTCAAACCATAGTATAACGCTTGCAAAATAACCAGGCCAATCAGGTCAAAGAAAAGAGTAATAAGTTTACAGATTATTTAAAAGGAGGCAATGATATGTCAAACATTCCTGAAAAGATGAAAGCTGTAGTAGCCCATTCACCGGGACATTTCGCTCTTGAAGAAGTACCTGTCCCCAAAGCAGGTGAAGGAGAAATCGTAATTAAAGTTGAAGCTTGCGGGATTTGCGCAGGGGATCTGAAATCTTACCACGGTGCCCCCAGCTTTTGGGGCGGTGAAGGGAACCCCCCGTATATTAAAGCGCCGGTGATACCGGGGCATGAGTTTATCGGCAGGATCGTTGAGATCGGACCCAAGACAAAAGGCGATTTTAAAATCGGTGACCGGGTTATTTCTGAACAGATCGTGCCTTGCGAAGAATGCAGATTTTGCAAGACAGGAAGGCATTGGATGTGCCAGAAGCACGATGTCTATGGATTCCAAAATAATGTAAACGGCGGCATGGCCGAATATATGAAGTTTCCCAAAGAAGCGTTAAATTACCATGTGCCGGAAGAATTGACAATAGAAGAAGCCGTACTGATCGAACCATACGCCTGTTCAAAGCACTGTGTGGACAGGGCAAAGATTACCAATGAAGATGTAGTCGTCCTGTCGGGCGCCGGTACGTTGGGCCTGGGTATGGTAGGCGCAATAGCCATGAAAAACCCCAAGCTCCTGATAGTTTTGGATATGAGATCGGACAGATTGGATTTGGCAAAAGAATTTGGGGCCGATTTAGTTATGAACCCGGGTGAAGTCAATGTGGTAGAGGAAATTATGAAATTAACTGAAGGCTACGGCTGCGACGTTTACATTGAAGCCACAGGCCATCCGTCAAGCGTAAAACAGGGTCTGGAGGCTATCCGTAAAATGGGTACCTTCGTTGAGTTCAGTGTATTCGGAGAATTGACGACGGTTGACTGGAGCATCATCAGCGACAGAAAAGAATTAGATCTGTACGGTTCCCACCTGAGCCCTTATTGCTACGAACCCGTGGCCGAGTGGATCAAAGATGGGAAATTGCCTACAAAGGGCGTAGTCACTCATAAATTCCCGCTTGAACAATGGGAAGAAGCTTTTAAGGTTGCTGAAAAAGGAGCGCCGGGCACGCTGAAAGTTGTTCTTGTGCCATAATCCGGAGGAAATACTATGAAGAAGATTGCAATCGGCTGCGATGAAGCGGCCTACGATTTAAAACAGACCATTATCGAATTCTTGAAAGGAATCGGATACGAAACAGAAGACTACGGCGTATATAACAAGGATCCGTCTCTTTATCCCGATACAGCCATAAAGGTAGCCTCTGCCGTAGCGGAGGGAAAGCATGAAAGGGGTATCCTGATATGCGGGACCGGCATAGGAATGGCGATCTCTGCCAAC
>CAYYHH010000019.1:0-4720 GCA_964471645.1 uncultured Oscillospiraceae bacterium | reverse complement strand
TACTCCGCCGAAAGGGCGAGAAAAAGCAACAATGCGCAGATTATGGCTATGGGCGCCCGGGTAGTGGGATCGGAGCTGGCTAAACAACTTGTGGAAATATGGATGAATTCTGAATTTCAGGGGGGCGGATCAACGGCAAAAGTAGACCGCATCATGGAATACGAAAGGGATTTCATTGCAGGAGGGCAAACAGATGCAAAGAATAATCAATAACCCCGATCTCGTTGTGGAAGATATGCTGAAGGGCTTCATTAAGAATCATAAGGATATCGTCAGCGCTACGGAAAATCCCAGGGTGCTGAAATATGTCAATGCGCCCCGGCAAGGAAAAGTAGGCATCGTTACGGGCGGCGGCTCGGGACATAAACCGGCCTTCGTAGGGTACATCGGCAGAAATATGGTAGATGCGGTTGCGGTGGGAGAAATCTTCTCCTCCCCCACCGCCAAGGCCTTCTTTGATGCCTTCAAAGAGGCTGACAGCGGAGAAGGCATCGCCTGTCTGTACGGCAATTATGCCGGAGATAATATGAATGTCAAAATGGCGATGCAGCTGGCGGAAATGGAAGGCATAAAGGTAAAAACAGTTGTTGCAAACGACGATGTTGCTTCCGCGCCGAAAGATGAATCAAATAAAAGAAGGGGCGTAGCCGGCGAAATCCTCATGTGGAAGGTGGGCGGAGCAAAGGCAGCTAAAGGCGGCAGTCTGGACGAAGTCATTGCTGCTGCCCAAAAGGCCATCGACAACACGAAAAGCGTCGGTATAGGCATTACGCCGTGCACAATCCCGTCTGCAGGGAAGCCTAACTTCGAAATCAAGCCCGGAACAATGGAAATCGGCATCGGACATCACGGTGAACCCGGAATTCGAGTGGCAGACCTGGCCACAGCAGACGATATGGCACAGATTATGCTTGACATCATTCTCCCGGATCAACCCTTCGATAGCGGAGACGAAGTGGTCGTACTGGTTTCTGGTCTCGGAGCAACGCCGGTAATGGAAAGCTACATTGTTTATAATAAAGTGGAAGAAATTCTTTCTGAGAAGGGAATAAAAGTTCACAGATCCTATGTGGGCAACTATTTCACATCTCTGGAAATGATGGGGATCACGCTGACCCTGATGAAGTTGGACGATGAGATTAAAGAGCTGGTGGACATGGAAGTGGACACGATGGGAATGAAACAGTTCTGATTTATATCCGGAGGGAGGGACATCTTGGTATTTATAGGAATTGACTCCGGGACGACCCGCATCAAAGCTGCAATCGTTTCGGAGGATGGAAGGACGATAGACAGCGTCACTGAGAATGTACTGCTCTACAGACCATCCGAGGACTTTTGCGAATTGGATATGGAGAAGCTTTGGGACAGCCTGTGCAAAATTCTGCTGAAACTGAAAGCTGACAATCTACATTTATGGGAAGAGATAAAAGGTATCGGAATCACGGGCCAGGGAGACGGATTATGGGCAATCGATAAAAACGGAGCCCCGGCCTGTAATGCCATACTGTGGAACGACACCAGGACAAAAAATCTGAATATCCAAAATCGGGATGAAATAGATGAAATATGCGTTCGAAACCGGGCAAATCCCCTTTATGCAGGATCAAACATCCATATCCTTAAATGGATACAGGAAAACGAGCCGGAAACTTTAGCGAAGATAGACAAGATATTTCATTGCAAGGATTGGCTCAATTACAAGCTTACAGAGGTCGTGTCGAGCGATTACACCGACATGACCACTGCCCTTATGAATCTGAAAACCAAATCCTATGTACAGGAGATACTAGATGAATTAGGCCTTTCTCAATACATGGGCTTATTCGCGGAACCGCGGGATTCCGCTGAAATTATTGGAGGCGTCACGGAACAGGCTGCCGCATCGACGGGACTGAAGCCGGGGACGCCGGTCATTGCAGGAGCCATAGATGTGGCGGCTGTCGCTTATGGGTTGGGTACAGTTCAAACCGGAGATGCCTGCGTGATTGTCGGGACGACTTTAGCCAATCAAACAGTCATAAACGAATGGGATATAGATTTCAGCAAAGGCCTGATCCTTTCACATATCTTGAAAGACAGATATATATGCATTATGCCTACGCTTAGCGGCGCCGCTGCCATCGATTGGGTGAAGGAGCTGCTGTATCCCCATGTATCCTACGAGGAAATAGAAAAGATCATAGCGGAGGTACCTATCGGCAGCGGAGGTATTATCTATCACCCATATCTGCAGGGGGAACGGGCACCCTTCAGGAATCCCTATGCTTCCGGCAGCTTTTTCGGCCTGAAATCAATCCATGATAAAGCAGATATGATGAGGGCCGCTTTTGAAGGGCTGGCTATGTCGCTTTGCGATTGTTTTGAATCCCTGCCCGAAACAAAAGACCGGGTTTTCATATCCGGGGGGGCCGCTAAAAACAACACGATTTGTCAGATGATTTCCGATGCTCTGGGAAAGAGGATCATCAGGGTGGCGGAGCAGGAAGCCGGAATAAAAGGTATTGTGACAGTGGCCAAAATAGGATTGGGTTATAAAACGGACCTTGAAACGATAGACGTTTCTATCGATAAGGAGTTTGTCCCGAATCCTGAAAACCATGAACAGTATCGACAACTGTTCAGGCTGTTTAAAAATCTCAGATATGACTATGAAAAGCATTGGCTTGAAAGAAATAATCTATTCAAGGAGAAGTAAATATGAGCAGTTTTAAAAATCAGGACGGAAAAGTTATCGTCGAGAATCTTATCAGCGTTATACAGGAAAATAAAGAATATTTGAGCAAAATAGACGGAGAAATCGGCGACGGAGATCATGGTATCAATATGAACAAAGGCTTTACCATTTGCGGGGACAGAATCGCGGGAAAGGATTTGAATTTTACCGACAGTCTGAAAGCATTGGCCATGGTCCTGATGATGGAAATCGGAGGCTCCATGGGACCTTTGTACGGGACCATGTTCTTTGAAATGTCTAAGGCAACCGACGGGAAAGAAGATATAGACAGCGGAGTATTTGAAGAAATGCTGACCAATTCAATTAAAGGGATCCAAAGTCTTGGAGATGCCAAGGTCGGGGATAAGACGCTGATGGATACGCTGGTACCGGCCGCCGAAGCGTTTATAAACGGCAGAGAGTCCGGTTTCGGCTCCGCATTGGATCAGATGACAGATGCCGCCGAAAAAGGCAAAGATTCAACTATTGATCTGGTAGCTAAAATAGGAAGGGCAAGCCGTCTGGGAGAACGTTCAAGAGGAGTATTGGACGCCGGGGCAACTTCCTGTTTCCTTTTGCTGCAATCCATGGGTCAAACCATTAAAGAGCTTTTATCATAAAGGGAATCGAAAAGGGAATCGAAGCAAGAAAATCGGAGTAATTTGATGTCAAAATTTTTAATCGGAATAGATATAGGAACCACTAATGTCAAATCCGTCTTATTCAATGAAGACGGCACCAAAATCATGGAGCATGGTGTGGAATGCCCCTTATACCTGGTAAAGCCCGGATGGGTGGAGCAGGATCCCCTTGAGTGGTGGGAGGCCGTTATAGCTACCATAGCCCGGGTTGTCAAAGAGAGTAAGGTAGATAAAAAAGATATTGTCGGTATTGGGGTAAGTTCTCAGGCACCGACCCTGATCCCCATAGACAGAGATGGCAACGTATTGAGAAACGGCTTGATATGGATGGATCGGAGGTCTCAGCCTGAGACGGATTTCCTCGAAGGCAAAATCGGAAGTGCAAAGGTAAAGAGCATTACGGGAAATAGGATAGATCCTTACTATCTCTCATCTAAACTGCTCTGGTACAAAAACAATGAGCCTGAGCTTTACAGAAGGACCTACAAGATTCTTCAGATAAACGGATATATAAATTACATGTTGACCGGGGCGATAACAACGGACCTGTCACATGCAAGCCTGATGGGAGTTTTTGATGTTCGGAAAAATCAATGGTCTCGGGAGCTTGCGGAGCTTATAGGCTATGACATAAGTTTGTTTCCCGAGGTACTTGACAACGCAGAAGTGATCGGAACCATATCCGGCAAAGCGGCTGAACTGACAGGGCTCAGCACTTCGACGGCGGTAGTATGCGGAACCGTTGACGGGTCGGCTGCTACTCTGGAAGCCGGAGCGGTTAACCCGGGGGATGCGGTGGAAATGACAGGCACTTCTACCGTGCTTAATATTTGCACCGATGAATGGCGGGATCCGGGTCTGCTTTTTGAAATGTATCACGGTTTAAAAGATGTCCTGATGATCTGCGGAGCCATCAGCACCACCGGTGCCAGCTTGAAATGGTATAAGGATAACCTTTATAAGGATGACAGGAAGGATAAGGCCTCAGAAGACATCAGCTTCGAATTGATGAATCAAAAGGCATGCCTTGCAGTAGCAGGTTCTGACGGCTTGATATTTCTTCCCTACATGGCGGGGGAACGTTCCCCTATATGGGACAGTTATGCCAGGGGAGTATTCTTCGGGCTCAATCTGAATACGGGAAAAGAAGAAATGATTCGCTCTATTATGGAAGGCACTGCTTTCGGGCTCCGGCACAATATAGAAGAGGCTAAAAGAATGGTCAGTGTTGTTTGTTAAATTAATAAATTATTATCTTTAAAATTTAGGGGTATGGCTCCACCAAAGAAAAATTTTTCTGATACTTTCCTGTTCTGCCTTTGCCTTACTATAGGTATAAAAATCATCAAACAATAAAAGTAAT
>CAYYHH010000018.1:4593-13451 GCA_964471645.1 uncultured Oscillospiraceae bacterium | reverse complement strand
TACTCTACAATTCCAATTACGCAAAACAGCTTATAGGCGCAATTCCGGGGGTAAACGTGCTTTTTGATACATGCTTCAAAGAATTTGTCGTTAATTTTGACGGAACGGGAAAAACAGCAGCCGAAATAAACATAGGGTTACAATCTATGAAGATATTTGGCGGTATCGATTTATCGTCAGATTTTCCAAAATTGGGAAACAGCGCCCTTTTCTGTGTTACGGAGATTCACACGAAGCAGGATATAGATAAGCTGGCTGCCGCTCTGAGGGAGGTGCTGATATAATGAAAGATGTCAAACTGAGAAAGTATCATTCCGCCGCATGGGATGAACCGCTTATTATGGAGATGGGCACCGAGGGAGAAAGGGGGCTGATTCCACCGGGGGCGGCGACGGAAATAAAGGAAAAGCTCGGCGATGCAATGGAATTGATCCCGTCGGAATTGAGAAGAAAAGACAATATTAAATTGCCCGAGGTTTCCCAGTATCATGTTCTTCAGCATTATCTGAGGTTGTCACAAATGACACTTGGAATGGATTTGGGCTCGGATATAGGCGAAGGCACCTGCACAATGAAATACAGCCCCAAGATGCACGAACAAGTGGTGAATTCCTCTGAGTTCGCGGACCTGCACCCAAAGCAGCCCCAAGAGACATTGCAGGGGATATTGGAAATAGCATACGGACTCGAGCAGTATCTGAAGCAAATCTCCGGCATGTGGAAGTTTACCTTCCAACCGGGGGGAGGCTCTCATGCTACATACACAAATGCCTGCCTTATCCGCAGATATCATGAAGCCAGAGGAGAACTGGGACAGAGGGATGAGGTTATTACTACAATTTTCTCCCATCCATGTGACGGAGCAACTCCTGCAACCGCCGGGTTCAAGGTCATTACACTCATGCCCGATGAAAACGGATATCCCGATCTTGATGCCCTTAAGGCCATCGTTTCGGAAAGGACCGCCGGAATCATGTTTACAAATCCGGAGGATACAGGTATTTTTAATCCAAAAGTAGCCGAATATGTAAAGGTGGTCCACGATGCGGGAGGGCTGTGTTTCTATGATCAGGCAAATGCCAACGGCATAATGGGAATGGCCAGGGCTTTCGACGCCGGTTTTGATGCCTGTCATTTTAATCTTCATAAGACTTTTTCATCGCCCCATGGATGTGAGGGTCCCGCGGCCGGCGCCTATGGCGTCAGGAAAGAGTTAGCTGAATACCTCCCTGTGCCCACCGTTGAATTCGACGGAACAAAATACTACCTGGATTACGACAGGCCCGAAAGTATAGGCAAAGTGAGAAGCTATCTGGGCAATCTGGAATGCGTCATAAAAGCATATGCATGGATACGCAGTATGGGTGCCGAGGGGATAAAAACCGCCGCTCAGATTTCTGTGCTGAACAATAACTACCTTGACAAACTCCTTTTAAGCATCAACGGGGTCACCAGACCATATGCAGAAGGAAAAAGAAGGCTGGAGCAAGCAAGGTACAGCCTTGGAGATGTGAAGGAAGCAACGGGCGTTGGCACGGCCGAAATAAGAAACCGCTTCAGCGATTTCGGGATTCAAGGGTACTGGATGAGCCATCATCCATGGATAGTACCGGAGCCCTTTACACCGGAGCCATGTGAAACCTATTCAAAAGAGGACCTTGATTATTGGGCGGCGGCTTTGGCGCAATGCGTCAAGGAAGCGTATGAGGATCCTGAATTTGTTATGAGTGCACCCCACGCGATGTCAAATACAAAGATATTGGATGATTCAATTGTTGATGATCCCGACAGATGGGCCTGCACCTATAGAGCTTATAAAAAGAAGAAGGCAAGATAAACAACAAAATGCGCTCCTTGGCATATGTATTGCGGTCAAGAAAACACCTCTAGTAACCGGCGGTTCGGCGGGGTTCGTCAGTGTATTGGATTGCCATGGCGCTTTAGGCAGCAAGGAAACGGACAGGGGGAAACTATGCGTAAACTAGGGCTGATTATCAACCCATTGGCGGGAATCGGCGGCAGAGTAGGGCTGAAGGGGAGCGACGGCAAAGACATAGTTGAAAGGGCTTTTGCCATGGGGGCGGTACCGGAAGCATCGCTGAAAGCAGCAAGGGCGCTAAGCCGGCTGGCAAGCAAAAAGGAAGAATTTCTGCTTCTGACATACCCGGGACCCATGGGAGAGAAAACGGCGCGGGAACTGGGCTTTAATCCTGTTGTGTCGGGCTTCCTGAAAGGGGTACTCACTACCCCCGAGGATACAGAAAGGGCAGCGTTGGATTTAAAAGAAGCGGGAGTTGAATTACTCCTGTTTGCCGGGGGCGACGGCACTGCCAGAAATGTTTTTAATTCTGTCGGAAACAGCCTTCCCGTTATTGGCATACCTTCCGGAGTTAAGATCCATTCAGCTGTTTATGCGGATACTCCGGCTCACGCAGGCGATGCGGCATCTCTTTTCCTTGAAGGCAGCGGAAGGATACAGCTCAGGGAAGCGGAAGTTATGGATATAGATGAGGAGGCCTTTAGAAACGACAGGGTATCGGCAAAGCTATACGGCTATATGTTGGTTCCGGATGTGCGGAATTTGATGCAAAATGCCAAAGCCGGCAGTGTCGGCACAGAAAATGAAACCATGATATCTATTGCATCCCACATAATCAATGAAATGGAACAGGATGTTTGCTATCTTATAGGGCCGGGGACAACCTTAAGGGCCGTAATGGACATGTTGGGACTCCAAAACACACTTTTAGGTGTTGATGCGGTTCTTAACAAGGAATTGATAGGGGCGGATCTTAATGAGTCCGGCCTCACAGACCTGCTGGATGAAATGGATCGTCGAAGCGTTAAAGTCAGAATTGTGGTAACGGTCATCGGAGGCCAGGGTTACGTTTTCGGAAGAGGTAATCAGCAACTCAGCCACAAGATATTGAAAAGGGCAGGTAAGGAAAATATAATCATAGCGGCAACGGAAAGCAAGATGATAGCGCTGGGCGGGAAACCTCTTCTGGTCGATACAGGGGACATCCAATTCGATGAGCATTTGTCCGGTTATGTAAAAGTGGTCACATCTATGAACCGGCAGATGGCTTACCGCATTGCGTATTAACCATATCAGCAACTGTTCAAACCCGATCTGATCCGGGCGTATGATTCACACCATTCAATTCCGAAAAACATGTAAAATACTTGCATCAATACCCTTGCTGTGATATTATTTTGATGAAATTGAGAAATACTGGATGATGAATACGGGAGAGTATGCTTTAAGCATCGCCGAAGGTGTAAATTCAAGGAAGGCCGTTCCCTGGATGATGATCTCAGGTAAAAAGGACCGTACTCTGACAGAACTCTGGAAAGCATTGATTATGCACCGAAGGGGCAATTTGAGACCACTCGAAGAAAACTCTCAGGTTATGTACAGAGCAAGAGGCATAGTGCTTTTTGCTCTGTTTATTTTTATATAAGATACAGGGCCGCAGTGAGAAAGGAGAGATAATTGATTCTGGTGACAAATAATTCAAAAGTCCTGTCGGATGCAGCCATTCTTATTACAAAGGAGTATGTTGAAGGCGGCTATAGGGATGTGCTCATTGCCGTGCGGGACAGAGTACACATTGGACATGAACTTTTGAGTCATCCGCTGTCGGGAAGTGTAAAGCCCAACGAAACCCCGTATAAATCAATACTTATCAGCAAGCATGCAGGCAATCTTGATCAGGATTCACTCAGGATTATCGAGGACAGTATAGTCATTTTTGATAGTTTTATGAAAAATCCGATAAAATATGGACACAATAAGCAGGAATCATTGCTCGATGATTTCAAAGAGGTAGACTACAGTTTGATTATTTCGGCCATTTCAGGGGCTTTCGGTGGTTTAAGAGTGTAAGGAGGAGCATTATGAGGTTAGAACTGGGAAATATCTTCATTAATGACATCAGGTTCGGAACCGTTTCGAAAGTGGAAAACGGAGTTATATTCATAAATGAAGACGAATTGAGGACCTGTCTCTTACAGGATGAGAATATCAAATCTGTCGTATTTGATATTGCCAGGCCCGGTGAGAGCACAAGGATATTGCCTGTCAAGGATGTGATCGAGCCGCGGGTCAAGGTAAGCGGCAAAGGCGGTATTTTTCCGGGGGTAATATCAAAGGTCGATACGGTAGGAAGCGGCAGAACAAATGTATTAAAGGGTGCAGCGGTGGTGACGTCGGGAAAAATCGTGGGCTTTCAAGAGGGTATAATCGATATGTCGGGACCCGGTGCCGACTACACTCCATTTTCCGGGCTAAACAACTTAGTGGTTATATGCGAGCCTGTCGATGATCTTGCCCAGCATGCCCATGAAAAGGCGGTAAGACTCGCGGGTTTAAAGGCTGCCACCTATGTGGGGAATCTGGCTAAGGAAGTTGAAGCAGATGAAGTGGAATGCTTTGAAACCCTTTCCATTAAAGACGGGGTACTGAAATATCCGGATCTGCCGAGGGTAGCATATGTGCAGATGCTTCAAACCCAAGGCCTCCTCCACGATACTTATGTATATGGCATCGATATGAAGCAATCGCTTACAACCATGCTATGTCCCACCGAGCTGATGGACGGGGCAATCGTCAGCGGCAACTGTGTTTCCGCATGCGATAAAAACACTACTTTTCATCACCTTAATAACCCGATTGTCAGGGAACTGTTCTCAAGGCACGGAAAAGAGCTCAATTTCGTCGGAGTCATCATAACCAACGAGAATGTTTATCTTGCGGATAAGGAGAGATCTTCGGACTGGACTGCCAAACTGGCGGAATTATTAGGTGTAGACGGAGTTATCATTTCTCAGGAGGGGTTTGGAAACCCGGACACCGATTTAATAATGAATTGTAAGAAGATAGAAGAAAAAGGTATAAAGACCGTAATAATAACCGATGAATATGCAGGCAGGGATGGCGCATCTCAATCCCTTGCGGATGCGGATGTCAGCGCGGATGCCGTGGTGACCGGCGGCAATGCGAATATGGTGATAAACCTCCCGCCAATGAAAAAGGTCATAGGTCATCCAGAGTCAGCTGACATCATAGCAGGAGGTTTCGACGGCAGCCTTAAATCCGATGGATCAATAGAAGTGGAGCTTCAGGTTATTACGGGAGCGACTAACGAGCTTGGATTCAACAAGCTTTCAGCCAGGTAGGAGGTAGAGAAATGGCAAAACTTAGAGTAGTACATTATATCAACCAGTTCTTTGCCCAAATCGGCGGCGAAGAAAAGGCAGGACACAGGCCTGAATCCAGAGAGGGTTTTGTCGGACCGGGCATGGCATTCAATGCTGCTTTCGGCGATAAGGCCGAAATTGTGGGAACCGTTGTCTGCGGTGACTCCTATTTCAATGAGAACCTGGAGACAGCAACAAACGAAGTTTTGGAAATGATTGCAAGCTTCAAGCCCGACCTGGTTATTGCCGGTCCCGCCTTTAATGCGGGGAGATATGGTATGGCATGCGGTACAGTGGCCTCGGCAGTGAAGAATAAGTTTGGAATTCCCGCCATTACGGGTATGTATAAAGAAAATCCCGGTGTAGACAGCTTCAAGAGGGAAATTTATATTATTGAAACCAAAAACTCAGCAGCCGGAATGAGGGATGCAGTTAAAAATATGGCGCCATTTGCACTAAAGTTGGCCGCCGGAGAAAAGATAGGAGCCTCAAAGGAGGAAGGCTACATTCCCAACGGGATCCGCGTTAATTTCTTCGAGGAAAAGATCGGGGCGAAAAGGGCGGCAGATATGCTTATGGCCAAGCTGGCGGGTGAACCTTTTACTACCGAGTTTCCTATGCCTGATTTCGATAGGGTTGAACCGAGACCTGCAATCAAGGATATTTCCAAGGCAACTATTGCATTGGTAACGTCAGGAGGTATTGTGCCTAAAGGAAATCCGGATCACATCGAATCATCCAGCGCATCGAAGTATGGTAAGTATGATATAGAAGGGGTCGCAGACCTGACGAACAATACGTATGAAACTGCCCACGGAGGTTATGATCCTGTCTATGCAAATCAGGATGCGGACAGGGTTTTGCCGGTGGATGTGCTGAGGGAATATGAGAAAGCCGGAAAGATCGGCAAGCTGCACAGGTATTTTTACTCTACTACCGGCAACGGTACTGCAGTGGCCAGCTCAAAGGCCTATGCTGCAGAAATCGGCAAAGAGCTGGCGGCGGACGGTGTAGACGCGGTAATTCTCACCTCTACCTGAGGAACCTGCACACGTTGCGGTGCAACGATGGTAAAAGAGATTGAAAGGGCAGGTCTTCCGGTGGTGCACATGTGCACTGTGGTTCCGATTTCATTGACGGTGGGGGCAAACCGTATTGTACCGACCGTAGCCATACCTCATCCTTTGGGAAACCCTGCACTGACCTTGGAAGAAGAGAAAGAGATCAGGCGGAAGCTTCTTGACAAAGCTTTTGAGGCGTTGTCCACGGAGGTCGATGGGCAAACCGTATTTGAATAAACAATAATTATATTTGGCGCAAGGAGGCTGCATCGCCGCAAACAAGGAGGGAACTATGAGCAACTTATATGATGTAATTATTATCGGAGCGGGTCCGGCGGGACTTTCCGCAGGGCTTTATGCGGGGCGCGCCAGATTGAAGACGCTGATCATCGAAAAGGCCAGGGAAGGCGGACAGATTGTAAACACCGCTGATATTGCCAACTATCCGGGTTCAGTTGATGGGGAATCGGGAGCCAGCCTGATTGAACGCATGAAAAATCAGGTGAAGCAATTCGGAACTGAGACCGTATATGACACGATAGCAGAAGCGGAGCTCTCGGGGCAGGTAAAGACCATAAAAGGCCTCGCAGACACCTATCAATCAAAGACAGTGATCCTGGCCAACGGTGCACAGCCGGCATTTATAGGATGTCCGGGTGAAAAAGAATTTACCGGTCGGGGGGTATCATATTGCGCAACCTGCGACGGAGCATTTTTTGAAGATCTGGAAGTCTACGTTGTGGGCGGCGGAGATGCCGCAGTTGAAGAGGCAATGTTTTTAACGAAGTTTGCCAGAAAGGTAACAATAATTCACAGAAGAAATGAGCTCAGGGCAAGCAAGTCCATTCAAGAAAAGGCAATGGAAAATCCAAAGATCGAATTCATGTGGGACAGCGTAGTCAAAGGACTTAGCGGCGATGAAATACTGGATACCATGGTAGTTGAAAATGTGAAAACCGGTGAGCGAAATGAGGTCAAGGCAGATGCAGAGGACGGTATGTTCGGAGTTTTTGTTTTCATAGGCTTCAGACCTCAGACCGAGCTTTATGTCGACAAGGTGGAAATGGATAACGGATATATCCTGACCGATGAGAACATGCACACCAATATTCCGGGGGTATTTGCTGCGGGCGATATACGCGTAAAATCCCTGCGCCAGGTGGTTACCGCCACAGCGGACGGTGCCATCGCAGCCACCCAGGCAGAAAAATTCCTCGCTGAGCAGTAGAGAAAATAATAACGAGGATTGCGTTAACTGATCTGTGAAAACCGAGAATGGAGAGCATGTTAACAAATTTGTGAAAAATACGTTGTGGAAAATGTAAATTACTATGCGGGGGAGGTAAAAATGATGATAACGGTAGATAAAGACACTTTCGCTTCGGAGGTGCTTGAATCAGATGGCTATGTATTTGTAGATTTCTTCGGAGACGGGTGTGCCCCATGCGCTGCCCTGATGCCGGCAGTGGAGGCTTTCAGCGAAAAATACAGTGATAAAATAAAATTCACAAAGTTAAACACCACCAAGGCGAGGCGTCTTGCAATAAGCCAAAGGGTGTTAGGGCTTCCCGTAATCGCTATTTACAAGGATGGACAGAAAGTCGATGAGCTTGTAAAAGATGAAGCAACGGAGGCCAATATAGAATCCATGATAAAAAAATATGTCTGAGAAAGGAGGATAAGATGGCAATATTAAAAGATAAAAAAGTTGTCATCATCGGAGACAGAGACGGTATTCCCGGTCCGGCAATATCGGACTGCGTAGCCACGGCAGGCGGAGAAGTGATTTTTTCTTCAACCGAATGCTTTGTCTGAACCGCTGCCGGTGCAATGGATCTTGAAAATCAAAAAAGGGTTAAGGAATATGCCGAACAGTACGGTCCGGAGAATATAGTAGTTCTATTGGGCGCGGCTGAAGGCGAAGCCGCAGGCCTGGCTGCCGAAACAGTAACAGCCGGAGACCCTACTTATGCAGGTCCATTGGCAGGAGTCTCGTTGGGACTCAAGGTTTACCACATTTGCGAACCTGAAATCAAAGCAGAAATCAACGAGGAAGTCTACGATGATCAAATCAGCATGATGGAAATGGTACTGGATGTGGATGATATCGTCAACGAAATGTCATCGATCAGAGAGCAATACACCAAATACTAAGCAAGGTCAATATTCGCAAGGAAAAGGTTATTTTATCACCTTTTCCTTGCACTTCACATCCAACCGCAGAATGAGCAAAAAGCCGAATAAGCCAATTTCGTCACATACAAGCCGGCATTTTGCTCATAAACAAAATAATTCAATCTTGTAACCGCACGGGGAGTGAACCGATGTCATTTAATTAAAGCAAATCAGATTGTGATGAAAGACTGCGTATGTGTGAATATTGTAGTTGGGATTCGAAAATGTGCAAAATTGCAGATAATGCATGGATTTTTGACATAAACTGTCCAAATTTGAGCAGAAAATCAATTAGTGCAGTGAATTTATTCGTTTGCATCATTAATTACACTACACAAGCTGAAAATTTGCACATAAAGTGTCTATTTTCTATTAAAATCTTCAATTTAACTGAAATTTTGCACAGAACTACAGCTTTTA
>CAYYHH010000018.1:0-4493 GCA_964471645.1 uncultured Oscillospiraceae bacterium | reverse complement strand
TTTTCTATTAAAATCTTCAATTTAACTGAAATTTTGCACAGAACTACAGCTTTTAGCCACTTACTATATTAAATGGCATTGTGAGTGAACTGTAACAGAACTTGAGCAGAGAGGTAAGAAAATGAGCAGAAATGCTGTATTAAAAGGTGCCGGGTATATTTTGGCTCACGGACCTGACTTTGTGATTCACAATGGGACAACCCAGACGACGGAAAGAGTCGTAAACCCGGAATCTGAATATTTGACAGCCCTTCCGGGACATCTGAGAAGCTATGAAGAGGCGGTGAGCTATCCGCCCAATCAAGTATATATAGGAAGTCTTACACCGGATGATCTGTCGGATTATGAATTCCCCTGGCACGATAAAAAGGTACCTGATGCGAACAGATACGGAAAATTCGGCGAAATCATGCCCCAGGATGAGTTCATAGGGATGATCAAAATCTGCGATGTTTTCGATTTGGTACATTTAGAAAAGGATTTTGCCGCATCCATAAAAGGAAAATTAACTGCCCATTCGCTGATAGGCGAGACAATGGCAGGTGGACTTGATAAATGTTCGGAGACGGAGGAACAGATCAGGGCATTGGTGGAACAGCACCATGCAGAAGGGATTTACCATGATGGAATGCTGGTTGGCGCGGTAAAGAAGGCCCACGACATAGATGTAAATCTGAGCGCCCACGTTATGCTGGAAAATCTGGTTTCAAAAGCTTCCAACGTGTTGTCCTTGCTGCACCTTCTGAAAGTGACCGGCACAGAGGCTTCCCGGGTGGATTATGTGCTGGATTGCTGTGAGGAAGCAGTGGGGGACATGAACCAGAGAGGCGGAGGAAATTTGGCGAAGGCCGCGGCCGAAATAGCGGGTCTGATAAATGCAACCGGATCGGATACCAGAGGTTTTTGCGCTGCCCCCGCTCATGCTATCATCGAAGCGGCAGCTTTAGTTAAATCAGGTGCATATAAAAATGTGGTTGTTACAGCCGGCGGCAGTACCGCAAAGCTGGGAATGAACGGGAAGGATCACGTGAAGAAGGGTCTCCCTGTCCTTGAAGATGTAATTGCGGGCTTTTCCATGCTGGTCAGTGAAAATGACGGAGTCAGCCCCGAAATCAATCTGGATTACATCGGCAGGCACAAAGTTGGTACCGGATCATCGCCACAGGCCGTAATCAGCTCTCTTGTCACTGAACCTTTGGAACGGGCCGGACTCAATATTACAGATGTAGATAAATATGCGGCTGAAATGCAAAACCCTGATGTCACCAAACCTGCCGGAGCAGGGGATGTCCCCGAGGCCAATTTCAAAATGATCGCGGCACTGGGAGTAAGGCAGGGAGCATTGGAGAGAAGCGCTATAGCAGATTTCGTGAAGAATCACGGCATGACAGGCTGGGCACCCACTCAGGGCCACATACCATCAGGCGTTCCATATCTGGGCTTTGCCAGAGATAGCATCCTTTCCGGTAATATAAAAAAGGCAATGATAATAGGAAAGGGCAGTCTGTTTTTGGGACGCATGACAAACTTGTTTGACGGTGTCTCCTTTATGCTTCAGAAAAATACGGGCGAAGAAAAAGTTGTAAAAGAATATGCCGCAGTTGAAAGAAGTGTTCCTGTAGTAGGCATTGCCGCGGAAGGCAGCGAGCTGGGCAGGGATAACATCCTGGAAGGCATTGCCATTGCGGAAAAAAAGGGGTTTAAGGCCCTGATCATTGAAGGGGAAAACGCCCATGGGAAAATGGAGAAAATGCTTTCGAATGGTGAGATCGATGCGGCTGTCACCATGCATTATCCTTTCCCAATAGGGGTATCTACAGTCGGAAGGGTAATAACTCCTGCCAGGGGCAAAGAAATGTTTATAGCCACTACTACGGGAACATCGTCCGCCGACAGGGTTGAAGGTATGGTAAGGAATGCCATAAGCGGAATTGTGGCGGCCAAGGCCTGCGGCATTAAAGATCCCACCGTCGGAATTGCTAATATAGATGGCGCCAGGCAGGCGGAAAAAGCCTTGCTTGCCCTTAATGAAGGAGGGTATAGCATAAGCTTTGCAGAATCTGTCAGATCTGACGGCGGCAGCGTCATGAGGGGCAACGATCTCCTTACCGCCGCTTCGGATATCATGGTAATGGACCCTCTTACGGGTAATCTGATGATGAAAATGCTTTCCGCATATAATACCGGGGGCAACTATGAAGCTTCGGGATATGGGTACGGACCCGGGGTGGGCGAGGACTTTGAAAAGATCATTCTTATTGTTTCCAGAGCCAGCGGGGCCCCTGTCATTGCCGGGGCGATCGAATATGCCACCGAGCTGGTTAAAAATGACTTCCTCGGAATTGTCTCCAATGAATTCAAAAAGGCCAACAGGGCGGGGCTCAGGCAGATCACCTCGGAGTTAAAATCGAAAAAAAGCGGGGCGAACGGAGTTGACGGGGGGGCAGAAAGCAGTGCTGTAATTCCGGTTCCTCCCAAAGAAATAGTTACCGCCGAGATACCCGGCATAGAAGTCATGGATATAGAGGATGCCGCAACTGCCCTTTGGAGGGAAGGGATATATGCCGAGACCGGAATGGGCTGCACAGGACCCGTTGTACTGGTAAGCGAGGTTAACGGGGCAAAAGCTTTGGATATCCTGTCTGCGGCGGGTTATATAAAATAAGATTTTTTCTGAGATTAAAAAAGCTTCCGACCCCACCCCGGGTCAGAAGCTTTTTGGTGCGTCCGGACCGCAATTACCTTAGAACATGGGAACTACGGCGCCTTCGTATGTGCTTTCGATATATGCCTTAACTTCGGGGGATACCAGTGCGTCCGCAAGGGCTTTCAGATCATCTCTGTTTTCATTACCCACCTTTACGGCAAGGACATTTGAATAGTATGTCATGATAGTGGGCGAAGAGGCATCTTCAATTGCCAGAGCATCGGTCCCCACGTTGAGACCCGCCTCAATGGCATAGTTGCCGTTGATTACTGCCAGATCCACATCGGGAAGAGAGCGTGCCAGTTGGGCAGCTTCGATTTCTTTGATCTTAAGATTTTTGGGGTTGTCAACAATATTATTGACGGTAGCTTCTAATCCAATGTTTTCTTCCAGTTTGATGAGGCCCTGGGATTCCAACAGCAGCAACGCTCTGGCCTCATTGGTGGTGTCGTTGGGTACGGCTATCATGGCACCATCGGCGAGCTCATCTAAAGAATCGGCCTTTCCGGCATAGATTCCGAAGGGTTCATAATGTACATCAACAAGTGCCGTCAGATCCGTTCCATTTTCCACATTGAACTGATCCAGGTAAAGCCTGTGCTGGAAGTAATTCGCATCGATGTCACCATTATCGACAGCCAGGTTCGGTTGAACATAATCTACGAATTCGCGGATGACAAGATCATAGCCCTGGTCTGCCAAGAGGTCTTTTACGACAGCAAGGATTTCTGCATGGGGCGTCGGGGATGCCCCTACGACGATTTTTTGAAGCTCCACATCCTGATCATTGCCGGAATCATTGGATTCACCGGATCCGCATGCAGCGAAGAGTGAAATCGCAAGTAAGGCAATAAGTAAAAAAGATAAAGACTTTTTCATGATTTTTTTCCTCCAAATTCCTATTTCCTATTATTTTAGTTTAATTTATTTGCTTAGCTATTTTGCAATTGTTAATCGATTGATTCGGCTGTTTTGCATTAATTGATTGATCTTATAGCTTTGCATTAATTGTTAATCTTGTTGCTTTGCATTAATTGTTAATCTTGTTGCTTTACATTAATTAACTGATCCTGCGGTCGCCTGATTTAGCCAGTCTCATTCCTATTTCCTGCAGAATCTGGACAACAACCACCAGCAACAGCACAGTGACTATCATAATATCTTTTTGATAGCGGTAATACCCGTATCTTATGGCGATATCACCGAGGCCTCCGCCGCCCACAAACCCAGCCATTGCCGAATAACTGAGTATCGTTGTGACGGCAATTGCCGATCCTACTATGAGCGAAGGCTTTGCCTCAGGCAACATAACCTTGTAAATAATTTTGCTCATAGGAGCGCCCATGCACTGGGCAGCTTCGATGACTCCCCGATCGACTTCTTTTATTGAGGATTCCACCAGCCTGGCAATAAATGGGGCAGAAGCTATGACCAAGGGTACGACTGTTGCAGTAGAGCCTATGGAAGTACCGATCACAAACCTGGTAAAAGGTATCAGGGCAACCAACAAGATCAAAAATGGCACGGATCTTAACAGGTTTACAACGATGCCTAAAACGCTATTGACACCTCTGACAAAAGTATTGTCGCTTTCGGCAGTAACGACCAGGGCGACTCCCAAAGGCAGGCCTATGATATAAGCTATGGCCGTGGAAGCCAGGGTCATATAAAGTGTTTCCAGCAAACCTAGCCCTATCATATCGGTTACCGCTTTGCTAAACACTTGCTTCCACCTCCTTTACGATTATATCCTGGGTACGAAGATATGCCAGGACTCTGTTGGATA